>NZ_CAMLOV010000148.1 GCF_946481715.1 uncultured Mucilaginibacter sp.
GGCGAAAGCTTTGTTATAGATATGAGACGTGAGATTTGAGATATGAGACAGCTTCCCAAAGCGGTTCTTTATCTCAAATCTCTTATCTCAAATCTAAAGAATGAATACTATAGGGTAGGTTAATTGCATCGTTTAGTCAACCATTACTGGTGAAGGCGACGACATAGAACTTCGAACTCTTTTATTACTTAGATATTCAGAGGGTAGCAACCCATATTTACTTTTAAACGTTTTCGAGAAATAGCTTGGGGTTCCAAAACCAGTCATGTAAGCTATTTGGGCTACGTTATAATCACTTGTTTCTAAAAGCGCTGCTGCCTTTTCCAACTTTACCAGCCGAATATATTCAACAGGCGTATAGCCCGATAATTCAAGCAATTTGTTGTACAACGAACCCCGGCTCATACCCACATATTTACTAAGCTTTTCAACAGATAATTCAGGGTCGTTTAAGCCGTTTTCTATGCACTCCATTATTTTATTCATCAATTTTACATCGGCAGATTCTGTTTCAATTTGGCTGACTTGAAATTGTATATGTTTTGAATAAGTTTCTTTTAAGCTGTTATTCATAACCAGCAGGTTGCAAATTTTTGTATATAAAATTTGGAAATTAAACGGCTTGGTGAGGTAGTCGTTTGCTCCAGAGCGCAGTCCTTTAAGCTGCTCTTCCTCTTTTGCCATAGCCGTAAGTAATATAACTGGAATGTGGCAAGTGCGCTTATCTGATTTTAATTTTTTACTCAATTCTATGCCATTAACATAAGGCATGCCCACATCGCTTACTATTAAATCGGGATGGGCGCTCAACGCTTTTTGCCAGCCTTGTTTGCCATCTGCAGCTTCCAAAATCTGAAAATATTGTTTAAGGTGATTAGCAAGGTAATATCTAAACTCGTCATTATCTTCCACCAGTAACACCGTTGCCATATTAGAGGCACCTTCTGTAAAGTCGTCCAATGGAAGTGCCTCAATGGTTTCATAAGCGGGGTTATCAGATTGGGCCAAATCCAATTCCGGCTCTTCGGCAAATTCAATCGCAGGAAGCAACGGTAAGGTGATTATAAAGTCGCTGCCTTTATCCCGGGTACTTTTAGCGTATATGTTACCGCCGTGTAGTTCTACAAATTCCTTGGTGATGGAAAGCCCAATCCCCGTTCCCTGATTCATTATCGAGCTTTTTTGCCCGGATTGATAAAACCGGTCAAAAATTTTAACAACATCATTTTCAGCTACCCCTATTCCGGTATCCGAAACGGTTAAACTTAATGTAGGCTGCGGTATATCTGCCTTGCAAATGTTTATTTTAATAGTTACGCAACCACCACTTGGTGTAAACTTAAACGCATTGGATAGCAAGTTAAATACCACCCTTTCCATTTTATCACCATCAAATTGGGTTGTCCAAACTTTTTCTGTGCTTTCTATATTGAGCGTAATTCGCTTATTGTCTGCTATATCACGAAAAGATTCTGCGCATTCGATAATGAAACGGACAATATCTCCGGGCGAAAGATTTAACTTTAACTCCCGTTCCTCCATTTTGCGGAAATCTAACAGCTCATTAACTAAATTAAGCAGCCGTTTCGCATTTCTGTTGATCATTTTCAACTGGCCAAAATCTTCACCTTCAAATCCACGATTCAACAATCTATCAACCGGAGCGAGGATTAGCGAAATTGGTGTTCTGAATTCATGGCTTAAATCTGTTAGTATTTTAATTTTTACCTGGTCGAGCTCATGTAGCTGTTCTGCTTCAAGGCGTTCCCGTTCTATCAATTGTTTAGCAAGTGATTTTTCCTGCGTAGCTTCGAATTCGTTTCGCAATTTTCTAATTCCCTGGCGGCGGATCAGTAATAAAATAGAGATGGTAGCCAGCAGGTAGAAGACATAGGCATATACCGTGCGCCAAAAGGGCGGCAACACGATAACCTTAATTTGGCTTGACGCGTTATTCCAAATATTTTCGTTCTTACTGGCCATCACCTGGAAAGTATAGCTGCCGGGGTCCAGGTTTGTATAATTCGCAGTTCGGGCTTTATTAACAAAATTCCACCCTTTGTCAAACCCCGAAAGCTTATATGCGTACAAATTTTGCTTAGCGGAGGTATAATCAACAGCTACATAGTTGATAGAGAAGTTTTCGCCGTATTTAAGCGTAATTTCTTTAGTGTTGCCAATCTGTTCGCGGATGGGGGCGTTTGACGCAGGCACTATCGATACGTTATTTACTTTTAAGCCACTAAATATAACATTACCGGGTAAAGAGGGGGGCGGAAGTTTTACGGGATTAAAATAATTAAAACCATCCTGCCCTCCAAAATACAGGTCGCCATTCGTGGTTTTTATAGCTGCTCCCGGCAAAAATGAGCCCTGTTGAACACCGTTTTCTGCTGTGAAATTCCTGAAAGTCTTTTTTGTCCGGTCAAAAGACCCAATTCCCCGGTCAGTGCTAATCCAAAGTAAGCCGCTGTCATCTTCAACTATACTTTTGATAAAGCCATTGGTCAATCCTTCCGATTCTTTGAACGATAGGAAACGATTTGTCTTTTGGTCGAAATAACTTATACCATCATTTGTACCTACCCAAAGAGTTCCATCTTTAGTAATTAAAAAGGTAGACACAACGTCATCGGCTAACCCACTGTTTGCTTTGGTATAATGGATTATACTTCCGTCCGCCGGGCGATAAAGTGCAATGCCTGTTCCGGAGGAACCGATCCAGACGTTTCCGGTGTTAGCAGCGGTTACCATAGTAGCGATAAAATCATTCAACGGCAAATTGCTCTTAAAACCAACGCTGGTATTACGGTTTAATTTCGAAAACGCTTGTGTAACGGGATCATATATATCAATACCATATCCGAGGGTTCCAAGCCACAATCTTCCCTGTTTGTCTTCGGTGATGGAAGTTATATCGTTTCTGCCAGGTCCCTTTGATACCCCGTCATTTGTAAATTGATCTATTTTTTTTTCTCGCGGATCAATACAAAAAACACCATGGTGATACGTGCCGGCCCATAATTTCCCCTTTCGGTCGATATGTGTCGACAAAATTGTAGCCACTGCAGCGCCGTCAAATTTGCTAATGAGTTTATATGGTGTAAACAAGCCGGTATTACTGTTAAATAATTCAAGTCCGCCACCATCTGTGCCAACAAAAATGTTTCCGTTCTTGTAATCTGCAAATGACGTTACAAAAGGTGCTGCAAGTCCGAACGGATCAAACGGATTGCTTTGTTTTAGGTTGAAAAGCGGTAGGTGCTCGTTGTATTTACTAACACCGCCACCGAAAGTGCCAACCCAATAGATCCCTTCCGGATCTATAAAGAAGCTTCGGATCGACTTGCTTTTTAGGCTAAATATATTACGTGGATCGGGCTTCAATTGTTTAAACTGAGCCGTTTGCAAATCAAATATAGTAACTCCGTCTTCCGTCCCTATCCATAGGCTGCCGTCTTTGCTGGCTGATAAAGAAAAAACTGCATTGTTACTTAGAGAGTTCTTTCCGCCTGTGGCTTTGTAAGCCACAAATTTACCCGGTGAAACCTGTTTGTTAAGGCCATCGAAAGTGCCAAGCCAAATACCTCCCTTGGAATCTTCTGCAATTGATTTGATAATATTATTACTCAAGCTGGTTGGGTCGGCCTGGTTGTGGGCAAATCTTGTAAACTTACGTTGATTTCGGTTGTAAAGGTATGCCCCGTTATTGGTTCCAACCCACATATTATGGCGGCTATCTTGCAATAATGAAATTACTACAAAAGTTCCCGCGTCAGACATTTTTGGAAAGTTCATTGGCAAACGGGTAGACCGCCCGGTTTTCAGGTCAAACATTCTCAAATCCCCGTAAGTCCCAATCCACAGGTTTCCGTCCTGGTCTTCCTTTATAGCCCGTGCAGATATAGTGGGTAATTCTTTCCAACGCCCGTCGCCTCTATATTGTTCAAACCGGTCTAACTTCTGGTCGTAATAACATAGGCCGCCACCTGCAGTACCTACCCAAAGTTTTCCGGTGTGGTCCACAAACAATGTTAAAATTTCGTTAGATGGAAGGCTGTTTTTGTCGCCTTGTTGGTGCCTGTAGATGGTGAAATTGCTTCCGTCATACTTGCTTAAGCCGTTAGTAGTACCTAACCACATCAAGCCGTTATGATCTTTAATAATGGCATTAACCGTGTTTGACGACAACCCTTCTTTTACGGTGATAGAGGTAAGATTGAGATTGTGTTGGCTAAGACTAATATGTGGCAAACAAATTAATATCAGGCATATTACAAGGCTGCATTTAACTAATTTCCACATATAGTGTTTTTGGCCCGGTATCATATCATTTTTTAATAGATACAATAACATTGGTGTTAAGTAAGAAAACAATTGGTTATGCTAACAAATATATTACTCTGAATTTAATAATTCCTTGAAAACCCAATAAAACAGCAACAAACAAAATTGTTACCGAAAAAACACTCAGAATTAAAATAGGTCATTACATTTACAATCGATTGCACATTTCAAAATTTATAAGGAAAAAGCCTGAACGGATGCGCAAGAAGGTGAAATTAAAACAATAAGAGTTATATGAAAACATTGTTGGGGATATATTTTGGCATAATAGTACTGCTATCTCCATTGTCGCACGTGTATGCAACGATCCGGCTTCCACGACTTGTTAGCGATGGCATGGTGCTTCAACGCGACACTGAAATTAAAATATGGGGGTGGGGGAGTCCGGCCGAACCTGTAAAGGTGAAATTTAATGGGAGAACCCTTAAATCTTTGGTGGGTAATGACGGTAAATGGGCTTTCATTTTTCCAAAAATGAAAGCAGGTGGGCCGTATCAAATGGAAATATTGGGTAGCAATCATATCCTTTTAAAGGATATACTTATCGGAGACGTTTGGTTTTGTTCGGGGCAATCAAACATGACCATTAAAATGGAGCGTGTAAAAGAAAAATACCCCGAAGAGATAACCACAGCCGACTTCCCTTTCATCCGGTATTTTTTTGTCGCCACAAATTCCGATGCTGTCAGCGTTCATGATGACTATTTGCCCGGGCATTGGGTACCTACGACACAGAAAAATATACTCGATATTGGTGCGGTGGCGTACTTTTTTGCAAAACAACTTTATACCAAATACCATGTGCCTATTGGCCTTATAAACTCCAGCGTTGGTGGCACGCCTATACAGGCCTGGATAAATGAAGGGGGTATTAAGGATATCGGTACCTTTAGCCAAAGGCTCGCACAAATAAGAGATACGGCTTTTATAGCCAATGTTGCCAAAGAAAGGTTGCGAGTTGCACCGGCAACCAGGGCCTCGCAGCCAGATGATAAAGGCTTGGCGGGCGGGCTAAAATGGTTCGATCCTCTATATGTGCCAACCAACTGGCATAAGTTTTGGCTGCCCGGTTATTGGGCCGATCAGGGGGTTAAAGGCTTAAATGGTGTAGTTTGGTTCCGGAAAGAAGTAAACATCCCGAATGAAATGGCCGGTAAAGCTGCCAAACTTTTTCTTGGCCGTATCGTTGATGCTGACGAAACTTACGTTAACGGTCGATTGGTGGGTAAAATTACTTATCAATACCCGCCGCGCAGGTATGAAATACCCGCAGGCTTGCTAAAAGCCGGAAAAAACCTGATCGCAGTACGCATTGTTAACACAAGCGGAAAAGGCGGGTTTGTGCCGGATAAACGCTACGAATTAACAGATGGCACAACCGTTATTGATTTACGGGGCGATTGGCTTTACCAGGTTGGCTCAGCATATCAAATCAACAAACCACTACCGGGGGATAGCGAACCGTTTTCGGCCCAAAACGAACCAACCGGATTGTACAATACAATGATAGCACCGGCTGTAAATTACCCTGTTAAGGGATTTTTATGGTATCAGGGAGAGACCAATGTGGGAAGCAAGAATTATAACGAGCTGTTAACTGCTTTGATAAAGAACTGGCGTGCAGATTGGAAGTCTGACTCTCTTCCGTTTTTTGTTGTTCAGTTGCCTAATTTTGGGGAAGTGCAGTATTTACCAGCTGAAAGCGACTGGGCGGAAATAAGAGAGGCGCAACTACAGGCGCTGGCATTGAAAAAAACCGCAGTGGTGGTTACCATAGATGCCGGCGAATGGAACGATCTTCATCCCCTAAACAAAAAGGTTGTAGGCGAACGGTTAGCGATCGCTGCAGAAAGTATTGCCTATTCCGATCCTCAGATCACTATTTCCGGCGGCCCTATATTTCAATCTGCTGCAATAAACGGGAACAAAATAACCCTTAATTTCTTAAATGTTGGCACCGGGCTGGTATCAAAGGATGGCGAACCGCTTTCCCAATTTGCCGTTGCTGGTGAAGATAAACGGTTTGTATGGGCTGTTGCTGAGATAGTTGGTGATAGGGTGGTTGTTAGCTCTCCGGTTATAGCTCACCCTGTGTATGTGCGTTACGCCTGGTCAGACAACCCGGAAGGTGCCAATTTGTATAATCGGGAGGGGCTTCCGGCGTCGCCCTTTAGAACAGACTCCCCCGGGCAAAAGTAGCCTGTGCGTTACAAAAAAAGGACAGCCTCGCGCTGTCCTTCACCAATTTAACTAACCAAATCAAGGCTGAGGCCAAAATCAAGGCGTGTAGTACTTAATAGTTAAAATTGCCGATTTTTTAAATGGCAGAGTAGCTGTTTTTGCCATTTTTATATAACGAATGTCTGTTTTAGGCCGCCCAGTTAGCGTAATTTAAAGCGAGGACGCTTAGACAGGTGGCTTCAACTGTACGAAGTTTATTTTACGTACAGCTTCGTACAGTTTCGCACAATCCGTACAGTTTCGTACAATTTCGCACAGTTTCGTACAATTTCGTACAACTTCGTACAGTTTCGTACAGCCGAAATGCCATTTGCGGAAATCTGCGTTTTTCTGTGGTTTTTCGGTGCTTTTCTTTGCAAAATCGGGTGAGGTAGTACCTTTTTTAGCACTTTTCAAAAAGCTGCATTTTCGGCCTGAATTAATCCAATAAAGTTTCATCGATGCCCCCGGCGGCTGGCACGTTTACGAACAGGAATCAATCCCGCATGCCTTTTTATCTCCATTTTTAAATGCCGGCGGACCGCAAAGGCGGGGAGAGGCCCGCCCGGCATGTTGCTGTTCGGCTTTTCCGTCCCCTTGCCTTGTACTTTCAACAACCATTTGATTAGTTGCGCCCCGTTAGTTAAAGATATTAATGAGGCGCCCGGGCGCCTGTTTGTGATAAAACCGCCAAAACAGCAGAAATATATTGCCGGAAGGGTACGATTGCACATTTGAAAGAGGATTTTGACGATATGTGATATTCAAAACCTACCAAACAGCAGAACTTAGCGAATGCCCAGGGTTGATAATCCGGCGCATAAACCAAATTATAAATCAATGTCCAGCTTTTATCCAAAGGGAGTTTCACAACTCTTTTTTTTACGGCTTTTGATGCAATCGATTGCATTTAATTTGAGATGAATAGCTTTTGTGTTTTGTACCCAATATGGTAAACCAATTAACCGAAAAGATCGATGAAGGCAACTTAAGAAATGTGTGAGGGCGATTGTCAAGGACAAGCACGCCCATGGTAACTAACTAACCAATATCAGTATGGAAGATCAAGCTGTATGATTGAAAGTAGCCGATAACTGCCCGAAAACATTTAACAAAAGCACTATCCTTTTTTAATCGCGGAATTGATCCACTAATCCTAAGTAAACCAATTATGAAAATATTAATACTCAACATTTTTAACAAAGCCGCGCTCTCAGTGCTATTAAGCATTTTGATTTGCACGACAGCTTTGGCGCAGAACAAAAAAATTACCGGTGTTGTGTTTGATGAAAAAAATCAACCACTACCAGGGGCAACCGTTAAAGCCCAATCGGGCAAAACAACCACATCTACCGATATAAACGGCAAATTTACAATTGACGTGCTTGATAATGAGCGGACGCTGATCGTACACTTTGTAGGGTACCTGGATGAGGAAGTGGCAATTGGCAACCAGGCCAACCTTACCATCCATTTAAGCCCGAGCTCGAAGAACCTTAATGAGGTTATTGTGGTTGGTTACGGAACCCAACGTAAGAAAGACGTAACCGGTGCGGTTGCTTCTTTATCCGGAAAAACTTTAGGCGAAGTACCTGCCCCAAACTTAATAGACCAGTTAAAGGGCCGTACGGCAGGTGTGGATATAATAAGCAATGGCGCTACACCCGGGTCTGGTGGCCAGATCCGCATCAGGGGTAACCGCACAATTACTACCGGTAATAACGATGGGCAGGATGGCCCGCTGGTGGTTTTAGATGGTATCCCGTACCCCGGCAGCATTAACGATTTCGCCCCGGAAGATATCGCATCTATTGATATATTAAAGGATGCATCTGCTACAGCTATATACGGCTCGCGTGGTGCAGGCGGTGTAATACTTGTTACGACTAAAAGGGGGCGCGCCGGCAAAACGGTTGTTTCTTACGATGGCTATTATTCAAATGCCAGCGTACTTGGCAAATATAACGTTTACGATGGCGAAGGTTATGCACAACTAAAGCGTGATGCCGCCACTTATAATACAGCAGCTCCCGGTACCTCGGCTTACCCTATAACCCCTGCTGAACAAGCGGCGCTTACAGCCGGCGTTTCAACAGATTGGCAAGGCCTTATTTACAGGAATGCACCAACTCAAAGCCATCAGTTAAATGTGTCCGGCGGTAGCGATGCTACGCAATTTAATATCGCTACCGGTTTTTACCGCCAGGATGGTATAGTTGTTAACCAGCGCTTTGACCGTGCCGACATACGTACTACCATTGACCACCGTATTAGCAGCCACGTTAAGGTTGGGCTTAACAGCATAAATACCTACCGCATTACTGCACTGCCGGGTGGTGGTGGCGTACCGGGCGGCCTGGTAAGGACTACGCCGCTTGCATCGCTTAACAACGAGGATGGCACCGTAAACCTTTTCCCTCAAATTGGAAGTATAGATGCAGCTGCGGTAAGCCCTTACACGCTAATAACTAAGGCCAGCTCTATTTACGACCGTACCCGCCGCTTTTCTACATTCAACAGCTTTTACGGCGAAGTAAATATTTTAGACGGCCTTAGGTACCGCTTAAATGTTGGTTTGAATTTTATACAGGAGAACGGCAACAGTTACAACGGTACGCTAACGTTTGTAAACGGCAACTCGTCGTTAAATAACGCAGCACTTAATAATAACGAACAGTGGAACTATAACATCCAGAATTTGCTGTATTATAATAAAACGTTTAACAAGCACAGGATTGATTTTACCGGGCTTTATGAAATAACTAAAGACCATAACAAAAACAGTAATTTCAACACAACAGGGGTGCCTACCGATTATATCCGCAACTCTAACTTTAACCTGGCAAGCGGGGCCATCCTCGGCGGTGGTAGTTTTAGCGAGCAAGGGCTGCTATCCTATATGGCGCGTTTAGCTTACAGCTACGATGACCGTTACATGTTGACTATCACAGGCAGGCGCGATGGTGCATCTTCTTTAGCTCCGGGCCATCAGTGGTTTACATACCCTGCTATTGGTTTAGGCTGGAACATCAGCAACGAGGCCTTTATGAAAAATGCTACCCTTATTAACAACTTAAAACTAAGGGGCGGTTTTGGTATATCGGGTAACCGGAATGTGGGCGCTTATGCCACATTGGGGGGCCTAACCTCAACGGCTTATAATTTTGGCACGGGCGGTCAATTGGCTTACACCGTTACCAGCTTACCAAACCCAAATTTGGGATGGCAGTCCACAGCGCAAGTAGATATAGGTTTAGACATTACCTTATTGAATAACCGTATAACAGCCAATATTGATGTTTATCAGCAAAAGACCAAGGATATCCTGTTGCAGGTGAGCCTGCCGCCAAGCAGTGGAACCGGTAGCACCTTCCAAAACCTTGGTAAAACCGAAAGTAAAGGTATCGAGATCAACCTATCTACCATTAACATCCAAACAAAAGGCGGCTTCACCTGGAGCACCGATTTTAGTTTTGCAGTTAACAGGGAAAAGATCACGCAATTAACAAATCCGTCGCAATTGAGCGATCCGGGAAATGGCTGGTTTGTAGGCCAACCTTTAAACGTTATTTACGACGTAAAGAAGATCGGTATTTGGCAAACATCTGATAAAACAGACGGAACGCTTGCAAAACAAACATCACCCGTTCAGTTCCCTGGCCAGGTTAGGGTACAGGATGTGAATAACGATGGGGTAATTAACGCTACCGACCGGCAGGTGTTGGGTAATTTCCAACCAAAATGGGTTGGAGGCTTTACTACCCGCTTCGCTTACAAATCGTTCGATCTTTCTGCCATTTTTTACGCACGTATGGGCATGAAAGTATTGCTGCCTTACTTTACTGCTGATGGCGGCTCGGCTGGGTTCCCGTTCTTTAACCAGGGCCGTGTTAACCAAATCAAAACAGATTACTGGACCACAACAAACCCAACTAATGATTTCCCTGCACCGGATGCCAGTACAGACCGTTTGTTGTTTGGCTCAACCCTTGGGTATTACGACGGATCATTCATCAAATGCCGTAGTATAAACCTTGGCTATGTTTTGCCTACCAATTTAATCAAGAAAATAGGTTTAAGCAGTTTACGTGTTTACGCCAATGCTACTAATCCTTTCATCGTTTATTCGCCAATAGTGAGAGACCATTTGGCGCTCGATCCGGAAGGAAATGGATATGGTGGTTCGGTAAATAACAACGGCGGCAACGCAGCTGTAAGCGGCCGCGCTGTGAGCGTGAACCTTAACAACCCTTCGTACAGGCAATTTACCATTGGCGTAAATGCTAAATTTTAAAATTAAGGAGATACTGATATGAAAACAAATAAGAAATTTGCTTGTGCTTTTTTAATTTTCACAGCACTATTAGGCAATGGCTGCAAGAAAATATTGGAGGAACATCCGCAGTCGAGTATAGTTCCATCGTTTTTTAATACCCCTTCGGGCGTTTTAGGAGGCATTGCAGGTGGCTATGCAGCTATCCGCGAGGCTACATACGGTACCGAAGGTTTCACCGCCGAAATGGATGCCGGTACTGATGACCATTTGGCCGGCGGCAGCGCCAGCGGGATTCAGTTATATACCTACAATGGCATCAATTCCAGTGTTGGTGGCGCAGGTTTTGGCGATGCCTACCGGGCCATTAACACCATGAACGGTGTATTGCAATATGGCCAAACCATTGATTTGGACGCAGCAACCCGTAAACAATACCTTGCCCAGGCCAAATTTATAAGGGCATTTTGGTATTTTTTATTGGTGCAAAAACATGGCGATGTACCATTGCACACCGAATTTATAACCGTGCCTACAAAAGCGGATACCCGTGCACCTGTGGCAGACGTTTATAAAGTGATAATAAAGGACTTAACAGAAGCTGCTGCAGATCTGCCAAACGTGCCTACTGCGCCATTTACCGGCAAGGCAGCTTGTAAACCCGTTGCTCAGTTTTTATTGGCACGCGTGTACCTTACGCGGGGTTGGTTAACAAACAACTCGGCAGATTTTCAACAGGCGTATACCCTTTTTACCGATCTGATTGCCAATAAAGCTACTTACGGCTGGGATCTGTGGCAAGACTATGGGGATGCCTTTAACCCTGTGAACGACAACGGTAAAGAAACCATTTTTGTTAGCGACCATAATATAGATACCAAATATGGCATTTATCCGCTTGGACAAGCCCAGGGCGGCGGGCCATACAATCTGTTGCCATGGTTTACAAATTTTAACTACCCAAATTTAAGTGGTATAAATTCATATGTAAACGGCGCAGGCAGTTTGGTTACTACAGGAGCTGGAACAATGGTACGCGATGTTCAATACGGCCGTCCGTATACCAGGACCAGGCCGAATACCGACCCTGTTAAAACCGGTGCTAATGCCGGAAAACGCTACATATTAGACCAGGCTTTTGTTAACCGCGATGTTGATTCACGCTACGAGAACACCTTCTACACCGCATGGATATCTAACGTAGCTACGGCAAACACTGCTGCTGCTGCAAATAATACGCGCGGAATTTCTTACACGCTAATACCCGGGGTAGATACAGGTATTTATATGCCACCTTTTGAGGTAGCAGGCGCCCCGCAATTTGTGGGTACCCGCCCTTTTAAAGGTATTGTTATAACACCAAAGTACTGGAACAACAATATCTTCCCTTCGGTAAAGAAGTTTATGGACCCAAGCCGTGCCGCTGCCAACTTTAACGACCCATCAACCAGGCCTGTTGTGATCTGGCGTTTCTCTGACGTTTACCTGCTGGCCGGCGAGGCTGCGTTTAAACTTGGAGATTTAACAAATGCAGCAAAATGGATAAACGTAGTTAGGCAACGCGCAGCTTACCGTAAAACAAATACCGCTGCTCAGAACCTTGCAGGAGTTACCGCGATGACCATTTTGCCTTCGGATGTTACGCTCGACTTTATTTTGGACGAACGTAGCCGCGAGTTTTTTGCTGAATGCCAAAGATGGCTCGATCTGGTGCGTACACGTACTTTAACTGCCCGTGTAAAAGCCTGGAATAACGAAGCAGCCCCGTACGTAAAAGATGAGTTTATGCTGAGGGCTATCCCGCAAAACGAAATTGATTTGGTAACCGAAGGCCCTAAAATGCCACAAAACCCCGGTTATTAAGCTTTCGACAGAATAAATTCTTATCGTTTGTACCAACAATAATTAAAGAGGCCGTTCGGTAACAGAACGGCCTCTTTAATTATTGTATAATGGGTTGCCTGTTTAATCCCTCACTCCCCAAACCTCTTGTTTTTCGCGGCTCGTAAAAATCGTCAAATTATGGTACGGTGTATTCGCTATTTATGATCGCATAAACTGCGTTATCTGCCATAAAATGCCGTTAATACAAGCAATTTTAACATTTAGTACCCTATTCGGTATCTTTCGTGCCTGTTTAAATTGATCCTGACTTGATAACTTTACACCCCAATCAACAAACCAAAATTGTTAAGGCTAACCCGATAAATGTTGGCTTTTAACTACCGACCAGAATTATAAAATCAAAATGAAGATCCTTTTTTTTGCTTTAAGCCTCTTTTTTAGCTGCGCATGTTATTCCCGGGAGATTATTTCTCCTAATAAAAAAATAAAAGTGGTTGTGGAAATACGCGCCACCGGCCCAAAAGGCTTAGGCCAGGCTTATTTTAAAGTGCTGTATAAAAGCAAGGGTGCTTATATTGAAGTGCTGCCGGCTTCGCCCTTAGGTATTTTACGGGAGGACCAGCAATTTGTATCCAATTTAGCATTTGTAAACGAGAGTAAGCCTGCCTTAATTCAGGCCAAATATAAAATGCTGACCGGAAAGCGGAGGCTTTGCGAAAACTTTGGTACCGAACAAACCTTCCGTTACCAAAACGCAGCAAAATACCCTTTGGAAATCACTTTTAGGGTTTATAATGATGGGGTGGCGTTTAGGTACACTTTCCCCAACCGGCCCGATTCCAGTGTATCAGTTACCGGGGAAGCTACAGGCTATGCTATTCCCGAAGGCACGGCACGATGGATGCAGCCCTATGCTTCGGCCTACGAAAATTTTTATCCGCTTAACACCGGGGCAGATAATGGAAAAAATGCGGGCGAATGGGCGTACCCGGCTTTGTACAAGGTGAGCAACCAGCCTGTATGGGCGCTAATTTCGGAGGCAGGCATAACCCGGCAAAACTGCGCCGCCCGGCTTAGTTATAAGCAAGGCGCAAACCTATATGAGGTGACTTACCCCCCGGCAAAAAAAAGCTGGCATGGCGGGGTTGTATCAGGTTTGCCATGGAAATCGCAATGGCATGTAATGATAGTAGGTGCATTAGCTGATTTAGTAGAGAGTACACTAATTACCGATGTAAGCGAGCCGAATACCATTAAGGATACAAAATGGATTGAGCCGGGAAGCGT
The DNA here is from genome assembly GCF_946481715.1 of uncultured Mucilaginibacter sp. Next base: position 13,973 of record NZ_CAMLOV010000148.1, read on the forward strand.
GGCATGGGTATATTGGGCAAATAACCATGGCTCGAAAGATTATAAAAAGGTGATAGAATACGTAGACCTGGCCGTAAAAATGAAATGGCCTTACGTACT
>NZ_CAMLOV010000149.1 GCF_946481715.1 uncultured Mucilaginibacter sp.
ATTTGAGGTGTTTGAGCGTTACCGCACCAGTATAGATATGATCACCACATCGGAAGTAGCGGTTTCGGTAACTATTGACGATACTACTTACCTGGGCGAAATAACCAAAGAGCTTGGCGCGTATGGCACGGTTGATATTGATGTGAACCATACCATTGTTTGCGTGGTAGGCGATTTTGGCGCCGAGAAGCATGGTTATGCTGCACGTGTGCTGGAAGCTATTAAACACATACCGGTAAGGATGATATCCTACGGCGGCAGCGACCATAACATGAGCCTGCTGGTAAAAACAGAGGATAAAGTAGAGGCGCTGAGAAGTTTGCATAACAGGCTGTTTTAGGGGCAGCGAACAGCCCCACCCAAACCCTCCCCGGAAGGGAGGGCTTTAAGATTTTAAAGTCTCCCCTTCCGGGGGAGATTTAGAGGGGGCTGATAGAGCTTATGTTCAAACAAGATACCATAGAACGCTTTAAGGGGATTGAAACCCCGTTTTATTACTACAACATGGATGTGTTGCGGCAAACGCTTGATGCCTGCCGCGACGCTTCGTCGCAATACGGTTTCCACGTGCATTATGCCATGAAGGCCAACTTTAATACCAAGGTGGTGGCTGCAGTGCAATCCTACGGTTTTGGTGCCGACTGCGTAAGCGGCAACGAAGTTAAAGCTGCCATTGAGCATGGTTTTGATAAAAGCAAAGTGGTTTTTGCGGGCGTTGGTAAATCTGATAAAGAAATAAACCTGGCGCTGGACGCGGATATTTTTTGCTTCAATGTAGAATCGATACAGGAGCTGGAGATCATCAACGGACTGGCGAAAGCAAAAAACAAAACCGCCGGAATCGCTGTCCGTATTAACCCCAATGTTGATGCGCATACGCACCATTTTATCACCACAGGGCTTGATGAGAATAAATTTGGTATCAACACCTGGCAACTGAATGATGTGGTGGAGATGCTGCGTAAATGCACCAACCTGAAGTTCCTGGGTATCCACTTCCACATCGGCTCGCAAATAACGGATATGGAGGTGTACAAAAACCTTTGTACCCGCATTAACGAAATGCAAGATTGGTTTGAGAACCACGGCTTCGCTATAAAAATATTAAACACAGGTGGTGGTTTGGGTGTGGATTACCACAACCCGGATGGCAACACCATCCCCGATTTTGAAAGCTATTTTAAAGTATTCAAAAAATTCCTGAACGTAAAACCCGGGCAGGAAGTGCATTTTGAATTGGGCCGGGCGCTGGTAGCGCAATCAGCATCGCTTATATCGCGCGTGCTATACGTAAAAATAGGGCAGAAGAAGAATTTCCTCATCCTTGATGCCGGTATGACGGAGTTGATCCGCCCCATGCTATACCAGGCGTACCACGTAATCGAGAATATCAGTCAACAGTTAGCAGTTGACGGTGGGCAGTCAGCAAATGACTCTTCATCTCATATCTCAAATCTCACATCTCAAATCTATAAGTACGACGTTGTAGGCCCCATTTGCGAAAGCACGGATTGCTTTAGGAAAGATGTTGACTTGCCCGAATCTCATCGTGGCGACCTGATAGCGGTACGTACCGCAGGTGCTTATGGCGAGGTAATGGCATCGCATTATAACCTGCGCGATATGGTGCAGTCGGTGTATTCTTCTTAAAAGCTATAGCCCACACCCAGCTGCGAACCAGCACCTACAGCGCCGTTATTGGAGTTGAAGGAGAAGGTGCCGTGCACGTTTATGCGGTTAAATTCGGCAAATACCGAGCTGCCGAAGGTGTTGAAGCCGTTGCCATAATCCTGCAGGTCGCGGTTTACCTGGCCGGTTACTTTGTTAAAAAAGAATTTAAAGCCAAAATTTAGTTGCGGCTGCAGGTGGAAAACATATTCGGTAAAAATGCCGTAAGTAAACATCTCCGCCCGTGGCGAACTGAAAACATCCGCATGCCCATAAACCGATTTGCGGAAAGCAAGGTAATCGCCACCCTCGTGGGTGTACACCACATCGGCACCTAACACCCTGAAATCCACTTTGCCGCTGCTAAAATAAACCGAAGCCGAACCGTTGAAACCATAGCCCGAAAAGCTTTTGCTGATATGTTCGGCAGGGGTATTATTGCTGCCGCCGGTATTAATATCGCGGGTGTAATTACCGGTATATGCTAAAGCGCCATAACTTAAGTTGAAGTTTTGCAGCGTGTGCGAACGGTAAACATTGAGCAAGCCGCTGGTAGAATTACCCTGGCCGGATGCGCCGCTTTGCGTAAGCAGGGCGCCATTTATATACACTTTGCTTTTGGCTGAATCCTGCGAATGCGGTTTCATCATCAGCTGTACATCGTTTTGAAACAACCCTGGCGCGTAATAACGCCGCGTGCATGACGACAAAGTGCCTACTAAAATTACGGCGATAATGACGGTGTGTAAATTTCTTTTCAAAAGAGGCAAGTTTAAACTTAAATCAATCGCTTAATAAAGCCATCGTTAAAATCGCTGGCAAAATGTATAACGTTGTTTCGGTCGTTAAAGTCTTCGATAGGGTGGGTAGTTGTTAAAATAACCGCCTTCATACCTGCATTATGTGCTGCTTCGGCACCTTTGGGCACATCCTCAAATACAATACAGTCCTCCGGTTTTACGCCCAGCAAAGTTGCCGGTTTAATAAACGATTCCGGGTCGGGTTTGCTGTGGGTCACGTCGTGCGCGCTCACTATCGCCTTAAAATAATGGCGTATGTTGAGGTTATCCAGCACAAAATCAATATTTGATGGGATAGCGGCCGAGCCAATGGCCATGGGGATGCCAGCCTGGTGGGCGCGTTCTAAAAAATCGGCAAGCCCGGGTAATAGCTCCAGTTCATCTTTATATTCGCGGCGGTACTGTTCTTCTTTGCCTTCCGATAATCTGTCCATCTCCTCATCAGTAAACCGCCCTGCGCCAAAAAGCCGCACCAATACTTCGGCATTTTTGCCGTACATATTGCTTTTTATCTGTTCATCGGTAAAATTGCCTCCCAGTTCCTGGTTGGCTACCCGCGTCCACGCTTTGGCGTGGTAGGGCATATCGTTTATCATGGTGCCGTTAAGGTCGAAAATAAATGCTTTCATCTGCCGCAAAAATAATTAATAGCTGTACAATCCACAGTAAAAGTTAAACCGTATATCAATTAAATATCAGTTTGCGATTGGGCCGATAAAATGTTGCTAAAAGGTTAAGGATAGTGTTTGTGGTTGTACAGTGCGATTAATTGTTTTAGCAAAGCCCTTAGCGGAAGCAGGGGCTTTTTTTGATATCTTAAATTAAATATTTGTAGTCTATCGCGTTCATAATTTTGTTGCTTGCATCACTAAGTCAACCTTGTTAATAGTATCATATTAATTGTTGATCATACAACAACCGGGCCTTATTTTTCGTACAAAAGCTTATCATATTGAAAACAACCAATACCCCAAATAATTTGATACTGAATTATACCGAGCATCAACGCCTTAAGGCTGTAGACAGGTTTAAAAATCTTGATGCCGGTATTACAAAAGATATGAACGAATTGGTAGACCTGGTGGCCGAAATTTGCCAGGCACCGGTTGCCCTTGTTACTTTGCTTGATGCCGACACCCAGTGGTTTAAAGCAGCTAAGGGCACAGATGTGGTTTGTACGCCCCGTGGTGTTTCTTTTTGCAATAACACCATAAAGCAAAACGACCTGGTTATCATTCCCGATATTTTAGCAGATGAAAACCATAATACCAACCCCCTGGCAACGGGAGAACCTCATGTGCGTTTTTATGCAGGCGCCCCGTTAATTACCGAAGACGGCTTTGCCATAGGTAGCCTTTGCGTAATTGACATGAAGCCGCGCGGCCTAAATGGTCAGCAACAAAAAGCGATGCTTACGCTTGCCAAACAGATAGTAAATTTAATGGAGTTTAACTGGAGTGTGCGTGTTTTAGAAGAGCAACATAAAAAAGATCTGTTAAATACAAAAGCACGCAAAGATTCGGAACTGAAACTGAAGGCTATATTTGATAGCTCGAACGACACACATATATTGGTGGGCCGTAATTTTGAAGTGCTGGCCTTTAATAAGTCGGCGGCTATATTTACGCGGAGCCATTATCAGCACAGATTGGTAAACGGCGATTCGATTCTAAAGTATACAGACCCCGCCCTGTTGCACCAGTTTAAAAAATATTTTAACATTGCGCTATCAGGCCGTTCTATCAGGCGAGAGTGGCTACTGATGCCGGGCACGCAGCTGGAATGCTGGAAAGTTACCACCTTTATCCCCGTGCGCGACCATGGAGGAGAAGTGATTGGCGTATCGCTCAATTCTACCGATATCACCCATCGCAAACGCCAGGAGGCATATATAAACGTGCAGAATGAAGCCTTACAGCGTATTGCCATGATGCAATCGCACGAGCTGCGGCGCCCCGTAGCGTCGCTGCTGGGCATTATGGACCTGATGAAGATGGAGAACATCTACTTCAACTATTTTGAGATGATGGAGCTAACCGTGAACGAGCTCGATGAGAAGATCCGCGGTATTGTAAAAGATTCGGAAGACACGCTGCACGGCCGCCATTTATCAATTGTGGCCTGATGCCAAAGGCCGGCAAGGAGCATAAAAAGTAGTTTTTGTATTAATCCCGATTATTATCCCTACATTTGCACTTTAATAAATAAAATAATGCAAAAAGAAGGAACAGTAAAATTTTTCAATGAGACAAAAGGTTTTGGCTTTATCACACCTAACGGTGGCGGTGCTGACGTATTTGTTCATTCAACAGGCCTAATCGACGAAATCCGTGAAAACGATAAAGTTGAGTTCGAAGTAGAGAACGGCAGAAAAGGCTTAAACGCAGTAAATGTAAAAGTTGTTTAATTATATATTAATCATCAAGCGTACAAAAAACGCCCCGAGTTTCGGGGCGTTTTTTTTGTGGCCTGAATCAGAATTTTCAGAATTTTAGCATTAACAGAATGCAAAATAGGCACCGATGCATGAACTCTATTTAGTAGTTATATTCGGTAAATTCATTAATTCTGTAAATAGCGAAGCACTCTCAAGCACCTAAAATGGACAACCGCGAAAAATTCTGATTCAAACTACTCATTTCCGCTCATCCAAAACACTACGCCGCCTAAAACCATCAAAGCTATCAACAAAGCTATCAGTGTATCCAGTATATACCGCAAAATCTTCTTCATGCCCGATTCGCGGCGGTCAATTACCGGTAAAAGGGTGTATTTTATAGCAAATAGTAAAACAACGAGCAGGATGCTTAGCAGGTAAAACATCTTGCGGAAGTGTATCGATTGCAGTACTGTTTCCATATTTATTTAGCGGCTTTACCGCCTGCACTCTTGTGCAAAAAGCACGCCCCGTATTATGCATGGCAATAAACAGCGGGTTTATGGCCCTATCGTGTTTTTAATTGGGCTGCGCCTTAAGCTATTGGTGCAATAAAAATGGATGCGAATTTTTTTAATAATATTTTAAACACTACGGCACGGGCTTTGTTAACTATGTACAAATCATCTACTAAAAAGTAAAAATATATGAAAGATCAAGCAAAAATTATAGCAGCACTTTTAGTGGGTGCTGCGGCGGGTGCCGCTTTGGGCTTATTATTAGCTCCCGAAAAAGGCGAAGAGTTGAGAGGCGATATTGCTGATTACGTAAACGACCTTGTGGAAAAAGCAAAAACAAAGGCACAAACTACTGCCGATAGCGTTAAAGAGTATAGCAGCAGTGCGGTAGATTCGGTAAAATCGAAATATGCCGACCTTGTTGGCGATGCCGGCAAAGTGGTTGACAGCGCACGCGGTACGGCCCAGGACGCTGTTGGCAATGCTAAAGAGTATGCCCAAAATGGTGCAGGCGAAGCGAAAGCAAAAGTTAAATCTACCGCCGACGATTGGAATAATTCTATCCAGGGCGCGTAATTGGTTAGCGACACCAGCAAAATTTTAATATATAAAACAGAAAACCCGGCACATCGCCGGGTTTTCTGTTTTATATATCACATTATGTCATTTCGAACGAGCGACAGCGAGGAGAAATCTTGTTAGAAATGCAAAGTAGCGAACTATGCCTGTCGAACAGTATGGTGCAATTGCATCAACAACAAGATTTTTTCACTGCGTTCAAGAGATAGTTCTCCCTCGTACCTCGGTCGAAATGACAATGAGAGTGAGGTACGAGGGAGAGTGGGTTTTTATTTCACTACCCAGGTATTGTCTGCTTTGGTTGCGTCAACAAAAATACCCGTGTCTAAAGTAACCGACTTTAGGCTTTTACCTATCACGGCTTTAAAGGTTACGTAGGTTTGTTTTTGGTTTGCTTCCCAAACGGCAGGCGTTTGGTGTATGGTTTTGGTTGTGCCATCGGCAAAGGTTAAAACCACATCAAACGGGATGGCAAAACCGCCAACGTTACTTACCGTTAATGTATAACCGTCTTTACCTTTTACGCCTGTGGTAATAGCAAGGTCGTTATAACCGTTGCTAAAGAACCAATTATTGAAGAACCAGGTAAGGTTTTTACCCGATACATTGCTCATGGAGTTGAAATAATCCCACGGGATAGGGTGTTTACCATGCCACCTGTCCATATAACCGTGCAAAGCTTTTTTGAATAAATCATCACCTAAGTAATCTTTCAATGCAAGGTAACTTAACGATGGTTTGCCGTAGGCATTATTGCCATAGCCGCCTTTTTGTTCGCTGCTCATGGTGATAATGGGCTGGTCTTCGGCCGTAGATTTATCGCCTATCCAGCCATTAATGCGGAATTGTTTGTAAAACTCAGCCGCTTTTGCCTGGCCGTTCTCGGCGGTGCCTATCAGATATTCCAGGGTGGTTGCCCAGCCTTCGTCCATAAAGGCGTATTTACTTTCGTTAATGCCCATGTAAAAAGGGAACCAGGTGTGTGCTATCTCGTGGTCCTGCACAAGCTGTGCAAAAACAGGGTCGCCAAACTGGCTGTCGTTCACCATCATTGGGTATTCCATATCGGCGAAGCCTTTAAAGGCAGTCATTTTTGGGAAGGGGTAAGGTACACCTGGCCAGTTGGCACTAAACCATGCCAAGGCATTGCGCCCGTACTGTACCGATTTTTTAAAATCGAAAGCAGCCTCGGGGTAAGCGGCCTGCATGCTGGAGCGGCGCCCGGTAGCCTTATCAACTACAACGCTTGCTGCATCCCAAATGTAATGGTTGCTGATGCCTACAGCCATATCGCTGATGTTATCGGCCTTCCAAACCCAGGTGTTAGTGCTGTTTTGGGCGGTAACGTTTTGTGCTTTTAATTCATCCAGCGTAGCAATGTGGATGGTGGAATCGCTGGTCATGGATGTGGCCAGGCGTTTTGCATATTCAGATGTTAAAACCTGCGCGGGGTTTTGCAGGGTACCTGTAGCCCAAACAATGTAGTTTTTTGGTACGGTTACGCTAAGTGTATAGTTATTAAAATCGTTGTAAAACTCTTTCGAATCTACAAACTCTACGCGGTCCCAGCCCTGGTAATCATCATAAACAGATACACGCGGGTAAAAATAAGCGAGGTAGAACGAGGTGGAATCTATCACACCTTCGCGGCCGCTTTCTTTGCTCAGGTCGTAATGCCAGGCTATATTCAATTGAACAGAATCGTGCGGCAACAGGGGTTTAGTAAGGCCAACGGCCTGGTTGGTGGTTGCGGCTGTTTTGTTGTCCCATCTCTTTTTTTCGGTGCCTACTAAAAAGCTATCCACTTGTATACCCTCGGTAAGATAATCCAAGCTTGCGCCACCATCGCGCGATGCACCCGGCCGGTGAATGTTAAGTATCAGTTTCATGTTTAGCCTTTTTAAGGTATCGGGGCTATTGTTGAAGTAGGTAACCTTCTCTACCCCGTTAACCCTGCGGCTTGGTGGCGTTACCGAAACGGAGATGTTGTACTTGCCAAAATTCTGCCAGTATTTGCTGCCTGGTTTGCCATCTGGCGAGCGCGTGCCTTTGGTATAAGCCTGCTTTATTTCGCGCGGCATATATAGGTTTTGAGCCTGTAGCTGTAGCAGGAACAGGCTGCACAATGCGGTTAACGCAATTGGTTTTAACATAAGTGTGAGGTTATTGGATGATATTTTGAATTTAAAAATTAGCGCGCAAATTAAATATTATACCTGTAATAGTTGAGACGGTTATGGTAAACGAATTGTTACAATGCCGGTGGTATATTAATTTGCTTAGCGGCAATTAATTATATTTATTTGTCAAAGTTATTTTAGTAGGGGTATTAAATAACTGTGCAAAGCCGGGCGTTATGTCCGGCTTTTGTTTTATACACGAATTGGGTTATTATTCGGATTAAAGGAACACGAATTTGTTCGGATTGAATCCTGTTCGTAAAATTGGTGTTTATTAATCTTTGGTAATATATTCCTTAGCAATCAGGGTAAACAGCTTATCATTATCCTGCGATTCATCCAGGTTTTCCTTCAGCAATTGAATGATGTTATCGTACTTCAGCGTTTTCGAGATCATGATGAGCATGCGGTACGAGGTTATATTTACGTGTTCCAGCAGTTGTACGTAAAGCATCAGGTCCAGGTCGTTCAGTATCGGTACGGTTTGGTTTTCGTCCAGGCAAAACTCATCCTTTATAATATTGGTGATAGGGTTACAGTTGGTATCTGCCGGTGTTTCGCCTAACAATGCATAAATACTTTTCAACCGCACAATTTGCTTCAGTACATCGTCGCTAAACTCTTCCATGGCCAGTTGCAAACCTTTAAACGATGCCAGGCTGATTAAATGCGGGAGGCTTTTGCGCAGAAAGCACTTGCCATTGTAAATGCGGTTGAGATGATGGGTGAAAACACCGTTCAGGAAATGATCATCTAATTGGGTCTCGGCTTGTTCTATCATTTTGTTTTAATTAAATAGTTACATGGAGCGTAAAACTGCGGGCAGTTTCCCAATAAAAAAACTGTTTTATATGTAAATGTAAGTTTAATTATCGGGCTTATAGTATATTGATACCTTTGCCAATTATTACTTGTGCTATGAAACATAAATTAGGCGATTTTGTGCGGTTTGTTGACGAAAAAATGGAGGGTTATGTAACCCGCATTATTAACGACCAAATGATAGGCGTAACCGGCGATGATGATTTTGAGATACCGGTACTTGCAACCAAAGTAACCTCGGTACACGGGCACAGCAAACTGGTGGGCGATGAGGAAGAGGGCGCGCCTGAAGCTGCGATCCCTACGGGGGAGTTTAAAAGCAAAGGGGTGTATATTGCCGTAATTGCCGATGCCAAAGCGAACTCGGTAGTGCATTTGCATTTAATAAACGAAACCTCGTACCAGCTTTTAGCCTCCGTTAGTACCGAACAGAATAAACAATATAAAGGCGAGTTTGCCGGCATTATAGAGCCGCGCAGCCATGCAAAAATATACTCCGCCAAGCTGGCCGACCTGCAGCTATGGCCGAAATTGGTTTTCCAGGTATTGTTTCACACCAAGCAAAACCAGCCGGTGCAAAGCCCGCTAAATGTAACCGAGCAATTTAAAGCGAAGGATTTCTCCGGGGCTAAAAAGCAAGTGCCTTTAATCAATCAATTGGGTTGGATGATCCAGTTGGATGAGCCCGAACTGGTTATCGATGCGGAAAAACTAAAAGAAGCATTTTTTAAGCCCGCCGAAGAAAAGCAAGTAGTTGCTAAACCAAAACCGGAGGTAGACCTCCATATAGAAAAACTACGCGATGATTATCAATTTTTAGCCAGCAGTGAGATATTGAACATACAGCTCAGCAATTTTAAGCATGCGCTGGATGCCGCCATAGTACACCAACTGCCCGATATTACTTTCATCCACGGCACAGGCAACGGCATATTGAAGCACGAGCTACACAAACTCCTCAGCAAAAACATCAAAGTGCAAACCTTTATGGATGCCCGCAAAGAGAAGTTTGGGTACGGGGCCACCAAAGTGATTTTGAAATAAAATAGCAGCTTGTTTTTCTTCGAAGAGCACAAAGATTTAAACATAGTATATTTTAGCAAAGGGCACAAAATTTTAAAACTTTGTGCCTTTTGCGGAAATAGGAGGTGCCCATATTCGTGTGTTTTATGGTAAAATCTTGCAAAGGTTAACATTTGTTCTACTAATATGTACAAATTACACACCACCGGTTTGTACGCTATTTTTATTTTTAAAAACTCAATTATTAATCATAATCTATGTTTCGGTTAAATTCTGTTTTTAAAAAATTAGCGCTCCTGTGTATTTGTATTACCTGTTTCTGTAATGCCAGGTCCAATGTTGTAACCTTTACCAAAACTGCCAAAGGCGTAACGTTTAAGCTGGATAAAGGCTCCATGCAGCTTAACATCTGCAAGCCGGATATCATTGAGGTGAAGTACACTATACTTAATTCTTTCCTTGCTAAAGAATCGCTGGTAGTAAACAACAAATGGCCGCAGGTTACCCCATTTAGCGTTACGGATGGCAAAACTGAAGTAACCATTACTACCAGCAAACTCAAAATAAAAATAAACAAGGCTACCAATGCTATCACCTATTGCGATTTAAGCGGTAAAGTGATCACGGCGGAGTCGGGCAGTAATAAATCTATGTCGCCCGCTACCATTGCCGGTATCGAAACCTACAACGTAAGCACCTCCTTCAACTCCCCGGCAAACGAGGCGTTGTACGGCATGGGCTGCCACCCGCTTGATTCGCTTAGCATTAACTACAAAGGCCGTAACCAGGATATGGCAATTAAATACCTTACCGGTGCTATCCCTGTAATGCTATCTACACAAGGCTATGGGCTGATGTGGGATAATTATTCGGCTTCAAACTTTTACGGCGCCGAAGAAGGGAATACGCAATTTAAATACGTATCCGAAAGTGGCAAACAGGTTGATTATTACTTTTTCTACGGCCCGGATTTTGACCATATTATTGATCTGTACCGCACCGCAACCGGGCGCGCGCCAATGTTTGGCAAATGGGCCTACGGCTTGTTCCAATCCCAAGACAGGTACCTGAGCGAGGCAGAGATACTAACCGTGAAAGACAATTACCGTAATAACCACATCCCGGTGGATGTATTGGTGCAGGACTGGTATTACTGGGATCCCTTGCCTATCGGTTCGCACATCATGAAGCCCGAGCGTTACCCACACCCCAAAAAGCTGGTAGATGCCCTTCACCAGGCAAACCTGCACGCCATGATATCCATTTGGCCGGTATTTGGTAAAGGAACGCCCAATTACGATGCCCTGGAAAAAATGGGCGGCCTCACCAGCATAACCTGGGACAACGTGGTTACCCACACCTTTGATACCTATTACGATGCCCACAACCCCAAAGCGCGTGACCTGTATTGGGCACAAGCCCGCGATAGCCTGGTAAAACGCTACGGTTGGGATGCCTGGTGGATAGACCAGTGCGAACCCGATAACGGTGCATTGCTCGACGAACGCCGTAAAGCAAATTTCTCGATAGGGAAAGGGATCGATTACTTTAATACCTACTCGTTACAACATACTAAAGGCGTATATGAAGGCTGGCGTAGGGATATCCCCGGCAAGCGTGCTTTCTTTTTGGTAAGGCAATCGTTTGCTGGTGAGCAGCGGAATGCGTCTACCTTATGGTCGTCTGATATCGAGTGTACTTTTGCCAATTTTAAAAACCAGGTGCCGCAAGGCATAAACGCCTGCGCATCGGGGATACCTTACTGGACATCAGACATCGGCGGTTACCATTGGCACTGGACAGCACCGGATTGGTCGAAGCCTGAATTTAGGGAGTTGTTTACCCGTTGGTTCCAGTTTGGGGCATTTAGCCCGATATTCCGTATACATGGGAAGGGGGAGCGGGCGATATTCTCTAAAAATTGGGACGAGGACACACGCGCCACGCTGCTGAAATTTGATAAACTGCGCTATCGCCTGTTGCCTTACATCTATTCGTTAGCTGGCCGCGTAAATACCGAAAATTACACCATGATGCGTGCGCTTACCTTCGATTTTCAGAAGGATGCCAATGTTTACGGCATACCTGATCAGTATATGTTCGGCCCAGCCTTTTTGGTGAACCCGGTTACCGCACAATTATATACCGGCACAGGCGCGGGAAGCAAAGCTAAAACCCGCGAGGTTTACCTGCCTGCTGCCACCAATTGGTACAACTTTTGGACAGGTGAGGTTACCAACGGCGGGCAAAAGCTTACCGTAGATGTGCCAATGAATATGATGCCGCTATACGTGCGTGCAGGATCTATCATCCCGATGGGGCCGGTAATGGAGTATGCTACCGAAAAACCAGCTGATAAAATAGAGCTGCGCATTTACCCCGGCGCAAACGGCACCTTCAAATACTACGAAGACGAGAACGAAAATTACAATTACGAAAAAGGCGCTAAAGCAACATTCACTTTAAACTGGAATGATCAACTGCGCCAATTAACAATATCTGCTACAAAAGGAAGCTTTAAAGGCATGCTTAAAAAGCATACGTTTAATGTAGTGCTGGTAAAAGGTGCGCATGGCTCTAATACGGGCGAAGCTGATAAGATAGACAAAGCGGTAATTTACACAGGAAAACAACTGGTAGTGAAGTTGTAGTTTAGATATACATCAACTGTACGATATCGTACAGTTGATGTATTAAATCCGAACGGATTAGTAGTTATTGAATTGATTTATTTGATTGATAATCAATTAATTAAGTAATTGGTATCTTTTTAGCCTTGTCAGTTTACCAAACTGATAAGCCATGCTTAAAAACTATTTCCTCATCGCATTTCGCAACCTGTCTAAAAACAAGGCGTTCTCGTTTATCAACATATTTGGGCTTGCCATTGGTATGGCAGCCTGCCTGCTCATCTTGCAATATGTTAGTTTCGAGCTGAGCTATGATAATTTCCATGCCAATAAAGATCGCGTTTACCGCATAAACCAGGACAGGTACGATAAAGGAAAATTAAGCACGCAGTGGGCAGGTGGGGCCTTTGCGCCGGGTAATGCTTTTAAAGCGGCTGTACCCGAGGTGGAAGATTTTGTGAAATTAGTACCTGCCGGTAATGCCCTGGCTAATTATAAGGATGAGAAATTAGTTATTAAAAACGACTATTACTGCGGAGCTTCGTTCTTCAAAATATTTTCGTACCCTTTATTAAGCGGCGACGCAAAAACGGCTTTGGTAGAGCCCAACTCGGTAGTAATCTCCGAGGAGGTAGCCCAAAAACTTTTCCATAACAAGGAGGCGGTTGGCCAAACTTTAACGCTTAACACTACCAAGCTGTTAAAAATTACAGGCGTGATGAAAAGCATGCCTGCCAATACGCATTTGAGTTTCGATATTTTGCAGTCGTACAGCACACTGTTAAAAGAGAATCCACCAAGGGATGGCAACAACCTGGATAATGCCTGGGTGAACGACGGCTGCACAACTTATCTTTTACTAAAACCAGGTGCCAACCCAAAAGCAGTTGAAGCTAAGTTTTTGCCTATTGTAAAAAAGGCTTACCAACAATACAGCAGCTTTGGGATGGACGCTATCTATACGCTGCAGCCGATGCCGAGCATCCATTTGTATTCTAACCGTATGTTCGAGATACAGCCTAATGGCGATGGCAAATCGGTATACCTGTTGCTTGGCATAGCCATCTTTGTTATTATCATCGCCTGGATCAACTATATCAACCTGGCCACAGCACGCGGCATTGGCCGTGCTAAAGAGGTTGGCGTACGCAAAACGCTGGGCTCGGCAAAAAAACAGCTGGTAACGCAATTTATGCTGGAGGCCATGTTCCTAAACGGTTTGGCGGTTCTGCTGGCTATTTTATTTATTGCGGTTTGCTTGCCTATACTGGCCAGTATTGCCGGCGTACAAATAGGCTTTGCTTTATTTGTAAAACCACTTTTTTGGGTAACGGTGATAGGCATATTTGTTGTTGGCACCTTCTTTTCGGGCTTTTACCCGGCCATCGTTTTATC
>NZ_CAMLOV010000150.1 GCF_946481715.1 uncultured Mucilaginibacter sp.
GTAGACAGCGGTTTCAATTTTGTTGATACAGCGGATGTGTATTCGCGCTGGGTTGCAGGCCATAGCGGTGGCGAGTCAGAGACAATTATTGGCAATTGGCTTAAGCAAGGCGGCAGGCGCGATAAAATTATCCTGGCCACCAAGGTGGGGAAGCCCATGGGCGAGGGTGAAACCGGGCTGTCAAAAGCCTATATCACTAAAGCCGTAGAGGATTCGCTTAAACGTTTGCAGACGGATCATATCGACTTGTACCAATCGCACGAGGATGATACCAATACGCCTTTAGAGGAAACCCTTGCCACCTTTACCGATCTGATAAAGCAAGGCAAAGTACGCGCTATTGGTGCATCCAACTATAGTGGTGCGCGCCTACGCGAGTCGTTACAGGTAAGCAAAGACAATGGCTTTGCCCGTTACGAAAGCCTGCAACCCGAGTATAATTTATACGCACGCGAAGATTACGAGCACCAGTACGAATCGCTTTGCAGGGAAAATAACCTCGGCGTTATTACTTATTACTCCCTTGCAAGCGGCTTCCTCACGGGCAAATACCGTTCGGAAGCCGACCTTGGCGAAAGCCAGCGCGGTGGCGGTATTAAAAAATATTTAAACCCAAGGGGCTACAAAATACTTGCGGCACTTGATAAAGTTGCCGGCGAATATAATACCACGCAGGCCGCCGTAGCGCTTGCCTGGGTAATGGCAAGGCCGGGCATCACGGGCCCAATTGCCAGCGCAACCAGCGTAAAGCAATTAAAAGAAATAGCCAAAGCAGCAGAACTCGACCTTAGCCCTGCGGCCATTGAACTGCTCACAACTGCCAGCAGTTATTAAAAACTACACCAAAAAAGCAGCCTCCCCGATTTAGGGAGGCTGCTGCATTTATATATATAGGGGGTGTAATTGCCTAAAACCTGGCCGGGCGCATAAAGCCGCTCTGCCTTACCATATGGCCACCGTTGTTTTGAGCAACCTGCCCGCCACCGCCATTTCCTCTGTCTTGTCCGCCACCGCGTTGGCCACCACCATTTCGGTTACCGCCTCCATGCTGTCCGCCGCCGTTATTGGATGGCTGTGATGGTTGTTGTTGCTGGCTGCCACCGTTTTGGCTGCCCCAGCCGCCGTTAGAGGGTTGTTGTGGTTGTTGGCCATTTTGCCCGCCACGACCACCGCCCTGGTTTCTGCCGGGTTGTGATGGTTGCCCACCTCCCCAGCCGCCTCTGTCGCCGCCCTGGTTCCTATCGGGTTGGTTGTAACCGTTGCGGCCGTTTCGTTGTGGCTGGCCGTACCCACCGCGGTTATTATCTCTTCCCCAGCCACCGTTGTTGTTATTGCCGCGGTTAGCATAGTTATTATCTCTGCGGTTCCAGTCGCCGCGGTTAGGGTTGCCACCCCAGCGACCACGGTATGTGTCATGGTTCATGTACGGCCTGCGGCCACGTACTTCAAACCTGCGCGCTGTGCGCCAATCGTAGTTACGGTACGCGCCGGGTAAGTATTGTGCCCTTATCCAACGGCCGCCATCGTTATAAAAGTAGCATTGCAATGGTATGCTATAGTAAGCTTCTACTTCGGGTAAATAGTAGTAATCGTCGCTGTCGTCAAAGTCATCGTTATAAATAACTTCGGGTTGTGGTGCGGGTACGTATACATGCCTTACCGGGATATTTAAACCAATGTGTACGGATATTTGGGCCTGCGCTTTATTTGCAAATAAACCTGCTAAAACCATTGCGGATAATAAATATATCTTTTTCATTTCGTTTCAAATTTTATACATCTATGACTATGCACCCGGCTGATAGTTTAAACAACATTTAGAATATATTAGGAACGTTTACTTGTTTAGAATATAATTCTGTTTATTTATTATTTAAAAGAATTATATATTTAAATAGTGAATTACGGCTCTCAAAACAGTTTTCTTATGCCGTGAGCCTGTGCTGCGTTGTAAAGGGTTTAGTTTCCCTGGCCATTTTTAAACGTAATTATTTATAATGTTAATTGATATTCGCTATTCAACCGTCATTTAAAACAATCAGGTTTCCTTATTCCTTGTTTTATACGTTAATTTGAATATCAACACACAATATTTTATGAGCGCTATTAAACAACTACAAAAATTGCCCATACTGGCAATTGCATGCCTGGGCATTTTATTTACGGCCTGCAACAGCGATAAAACCAAAATGGCACAAACAGGCGACACCACCGCCTCAGATTCCGGCGCCGGGCTTACCTTACCGGCCGATTTCAGTGCGGCAGTCATCGCCAAAGATTTAGGCGGCGTAAGGCATATCGCAATTACCCCGCAGGGTGGCATTTATGTAAAGCATAAAAGCGCTGGCGGCAATGCCGGCATCCTGTATTTAACAGAAGCCAATGGCACCGCCACCGTAAAAACATCTTTCGGCAGTTTTGATGGTACCGGTATTTATGTAAAGAATGGCTATTTGTATGCCTCATCTGACGAGGAGGTATTTCGGTATAAGCTAAATGCCAATAACGAAGTAGAGAGCACAGACAAGCCGGAGACAGTCGTAACCGGGCTATTAAACCGCCATCAGCACGAAGCAAAAGCGATTTTGCTTGATGATGCAGGCAATTTATACGTAAATATAGGTGCCTACTCCAACTCCTGCCAGGTAAAAGACCGCGAAAAAGGATCGATGGGCCAACCCGGCTGCCCTATATTAGATTCGGCTGGTGGCATTTGGCAATTTAAGGCCGATAAGTTAAACCAAACTTATAAAGATGGCATCCGTTATGCAACCGGTTTACGCAATGTGGTAGGCATGGACTGGAACAAAACCAGCAACCAACTTTATGTGATGCAACATGGCCGCGACCAATTGCACGACTTGTTCCCCGATCTGTACACCGAAAAACAATCAGCCGTATTACCTGCCGAATGTATGTTTGCTATGAATAAAGGCGATAACGCCGGCTGGCCATATGTGTATTACGACCAGGAACAAAAAAAGAAGATAGTAATGCCCGAGTACGGTGGCGATGGCAAAAAAGAAGGCGACAGCAAATACATCGACCCTGCTGCTGCTTTCCCGGGGCACCTTGCGCCAAATGGCCTGTTATTTTACACCGGCAGCCAATTCCCCGAGAAATATAAAAACGGAGCATTTATTGCCTTCCACGGATCGTGGAACCGCGCACCCGAGCCACAGGCCGGTTATTTTGTAGTATTCCAGCCGCTTAAAAACGGCAAAGCCGACGGTCCTATGGAGGTGTTTGCAGACGGGTTCTCCGGTTCTGCCGAGAACACCGCCAAAGGCAGCGCTCTGCATCGCCCTTGCGGGTTGGCTCAAGGCCCCGATGGTTCGTTATATGTAACAGATGATGTAAAAGGAAATATTTATAAGATAAGCTATAAAAAGTAAAAAAACGTAACACGCCGAATTAAAGGGTGCACCGGTTTTGGGTGCACCCTTTTTCATTAACCACTAAGTGAGCGTTCCGATTTGGCGAACCTCTTTTTAGCCTTTACGCGGGTAATGGCTTCGTCGCTTTCATCGCGTTGGGTTTTACCGGTTGCTTCCATATACGCACTCCGGTATGCTTCAAGCGCTGCTTTCCATTGCCGGTTCCGCTCGGCATACAGCCCCAATAGTTTGTGTATTGATGATGCATTTACACCGGGCACGGTCAGCGCTTTGGCGGATATCGCGCGGATCTGCCTTTCCATTTTCAAGAACACCACCAGGCTTAGGAAATGGAAATAATTATCGGGGAATAAAGGCTCCAGTTCCATACAGGTTTTAAAATGGTAGCCTGCGGTTTGGTAGTCATTTAGTTCGTAATAATATATTTTACCTAATTGGTGGTGCGCGCGCGCGTAAGTTGCGTCTTCTGCTATAATGGCATTCAGCAGATTAAGTGCTTTCGGTGCATCGAAATACAGCTCATTAATTGCTTGTAAATATTTTTCTTCAATAGTATAATAAGTGTCCATAAAAATCGAAATAAGTAATTCCTTCGGGCGTAAGCCTTCGGGTATTGTATCCGTTAAAAAAATAAATATTGTTCCGGGTGATGCCGGGTGCTATGAAGAGAAATGGATCCTTGATGCAAAACTCTCCTGCTGCGTGCCCAGGGGCTGCATATTGGTATGGCAGTATGAGTTATTTAATAGCATCGTATTATTATTTGTGGCGAAAATACACAAGACGGTGGAAAAAAACAAACAGGATTTAGCGATTTTGAGATAAACATTAATAACGGCCAGCTGATATAGGGCGAATAGCGATTTGCAACGGGTTGACGGCGGCGGAATATAAGCGCACAGTTCATTTGCAATTGGCCATGGCGGGGTACATACGCAAAAAAAGCAACGGCTATTAACCGTTGCTTTTTGTACGCCATTAAATAAATACCTATTTCTCCAATAATATTTTCTGATTATTAAACGCAAAGCCGGCATCAACCAGTTCGGCAACCAGTGGCCAATCGGCAGCTTTTTCGAAGTTATTGTTGTAGGTGCGGGTTACCGTTATATTAAGCACATTACCTGTTACCGCAGCTACGCAGGAAAATAAACCCGTTTTGTTGCTTTTTTGCTTATTCAACTCCTCTACCCCGGTTGCTTTATAGCCCGGCGGTATGTTGAAACTGATAACGTATTTAAAACTCCGTGCCCCGGGCATATAAACGTCTATGGTGCGTTTACGGTCTTTTTCTTCCAGTTGCAAAAAGGAGCCGGTGAGTTTGCCTACATCAACAATATAGTTGTTGCCTGCCTTTTTTACAAAATTGTTCAGTATGATGGTCGACGTAAACTCAAAAGGGGGTTGGTTTACTTCGAGCCCCATCTTGATGACTTTATAGTCGCTTATAGCAGATGGCTCCTGGTCGTATTGAGACTTGGCTTCATCCATAAAGCTTTTGCGCAGTTCTGCTGCTGATTTGCCCAAACCAGCTAAAAACGCATCCGCCGATCTTTTGGTTTCCGGGTTTTTGCTCAGGCGTTTCTCCAGCGGATCGCCGTTCGCCAGTTCGGTAAGGCCGGCATCAATATCCATGGCGCTTAACATGGCCTTTTGGTCGTCGTGGCGCAGGTAGCCGGTTTGCGTAACGGTCCGTTGTATTTTTACCCGCTGATAATCTGCCATTAGCCAAACCTGCATCTTTTCTTCAATGCGGTTTTTATCGGCAGGGGTTACAGGCAATGTAGCCTGGTATTCATTAAACTCGTATTTACGGGAATTTTTTCGTTCCGGCGTAAGTGCGATGGCCTTTTCGCCCTGAAACTTCGCGGGTATTTCATTAAAGTGGGTAACCACATCATAAAAGCTCATATATAGCTGCTTATTGCCGTTGGGTATCCTGATGATGGCATCAAAATCGCCCATGGTGAACACATTATCCAACGAACTGCCGTCGCGCGATGCTACCAGCAATATATCGTGGGGTATATCCATATCGGTTAACAGCCGGCTCATATCAACCACGGCTGTTTTACTGCGTGCTGTGCGGTAGTTTATTTGCCCCATATCGTCAAGGTCGCTTTTGCTGAAGTTGCCAAAAACGCGCAGCTTCCAAATATCGTAAAACACCTTCATCGTGCTATCCAGCGGCAGGGCAAGCATTTTCTTTTTGCCGTCGAAGTAATCCTTCAGCTTTTTTTCGGGCTCCTCATCCATCGGATTGGCTATTTCGTTAAAAGCGCTTTCAAAAAGTTCCTTATTAGCCCCCATGCCACCGGTTTTGCGGTTGAGGTAATAAGCGTTCAGCATTTTTATAGAACTCTCGTTGCTGATCTCGATATAAGGGTACTGCCGGTATACCGATGTCCATTTCTGGCTTTGGAACTTTGGCAGGTCCTTCAGTTTAAGATTATAAACTTTGTCGCCGTTATCCAGCACGTTTTCCTGGAATTGCGGAGCACCGTTTGCAGAGATATAAAGCACGGCCGATTTTTTATTCACCTGGAAGTTGAGCGAATAATTAAGGATGGGGTATTGGTCTGCCAGAACAAAAACCTGGTCATTGTCTGAGTATGTGTCGTTATTTACGTTTTCCGAAAGGTCGTTGTTACTGATGTAATAATCCAGTATATCGCCCACCTGCAAACCGGGGATAGCCAATTTACCTTGCTGGTCTTTGCTGGTATTTTTCAACAATACCTCTTCCCCTGTATTTACTATTACCTCCTGCCCGCTTGGTTTAATGATCTTGGCACCAATGTATGTTTCGTGCAGGTCTTTCATCTTGGTGATGAGCAGCGAGATACTTTTATCAAGGCGTTTTTGGTATTCGAGGGTCGAATACCTGTCTAAAGCCGATTTATCGTTGATTTTAACGCGTTCGTGAAAAGTTGATATACGGTTTACCCTATTGGTAATGGCAGCGGTTATGATCATGAAATGCACCTTTACGTTTGATGTACGCTGCATGCTATAGGCTTGTGCTAATATCACTGCGCCCTCGTTGGCATACTTAGCGGGCACTTCTTTCAGCATAAACTCCGGTGGAGGAGCGGCCCATACCAGCTTTTGTATTTCGGCTGCTTTTTCGGCATAGGTTTGCGCAAAAACGCTAACCGTTGTGCATAAAAAAGAAATTAAAAGTAGATGTTTTTTCATTCGTTTGTCGGTTTAAGTGTAATAGTGTCGTTATAGGCTTTTACCAGTAGTTCTATATCCTGGTTCCATTTGGCAAAATTAGCTTTCGCTAAATGCGTATTTTTAATAAGGATGTTTTTTTGATAAGTTACTTTGGCAGGCGTACTTGCATATTGTATATGAAACTCGTAGTCGGGCGTTATTATGTTTAAGGCCATAGGCAGGTATGCAACTTTTAGCCCCGCGGGGATAGTTAATTCGGCCTGGCGTTTTACATCCGTTTTGTGGCTAAACCAATAATCGTGCTTACGTTCGCCGGTTTTTATGGTGCCGTCCATCAGTTCTTTGGTATGGTCGAGGTCGAGGTAATACGATTTCCCGAAAACGGAGATACCGTTTTTTGTATTTACGCTGTAGGATACCAGTAAGTCTTTATCCGGTGTTTCCGTTGGCGAAAGTGTAAGGTCGGTAATAGTATACTCGTTATTGCTTCCTGCCAAATAGTTCATCATTGCATCACTTGCTTTCTCTTTACGGATGCTGTTGATCCCTGCCAGTACTGACTCTTTATCCTCCCCTTTCCACACATAGTTTACCGTTCCTTTTATCGCGCCATCAACAATCTCAAATTTGGCTGTTGAGGTACTTGCGTTCTGGCTCATCGCAGCTACAGGCACCCTGGTTAGCCTGTATTTATCGCCGTCTTCCATCAATACCTGCCTGCCCTGTATACGTTCGGCATATTCGTTAAAACCGATGTAACTTTCCGTAGCATCTAAAAAGTACGTTTTGCCTTTGTAATCTAAAGCGCATATCATGTGGTTATCTACCGATAACGAGGGCGTTTGGTAATCGTATGCAATATGGTTTGTACCGAGCCAGCAAAGGCGGGCATCGTATCCGCTTGCAGTAAGCAGGGCTTTGGTTAGGCTGGCCATGCCCTTGCAATCGCCATATTTTTTACGCAGCACTTCGTCGGCGTTTTCGGGTTTAAAGCCGGCCATGCCATCCTCAAAAGCTATGTAGCGGATGTTATCCTGAACGTAATAATAAATGGCTTTTATCTTTTCAATGTCGGTTGTTAACCCAGCTGTAAGCTCTTTGGCCCTGGCAGCAATGGCAGCCTGGTCGGCTACTGCGTTTTTAGTAAGGCTGTGGTACCATTTATACTGATCATCGAGCGTGTTAAAATACGTAAAGGTGTTACCGCCCGCTGTTGCCGATTTGCACATGATAAAAAGATGCGGGTAAACATAGCTTGGCCCGGGGCTATTTTTTTCCTTTTTAGTGGCGGGCAGGTTTTGAATACTGTAGGTAATGAGGTCGGCATCATCGCCGCTAATGTACTGGGTATTTTTACGGATGCTGAAACCGGCAAAGTTGAGTTCCTTTATTTCCACCTTCATCCAGCGGGGTATTTTTATGCTGACTTCTTTTTTATCTACCCAATAAGGTTCGGTAAAATAAATACTGGTAAAGTAGCGCGGATCGTTCACGGTTTGCTCAAAGGTGACCACACCAACGCCACCCTTTTTGGGAATGGCCATAGGGAAGTAGCAGATCTTTTCGTCGGAGTAAAAGATGTCATCGCTGCCGTAATAAGTATAAACAGGTTTAAAATCGCGTGGCCGGCGGTTATCTACTTCACAATCAACCGAAGTAAGCGTAACCTGATTATTGTAGCTTAGCACAACGGGCACCGTGGCCTGGAAACGGCTGGATGTATAGCTGGCCATTTGCTTTTGCTGAACTTCTACATTCTTGCTTTTGGTATTGTAAACAAATTGGTAATTCTCTACGGCCGATTTAATGGAGATGGTGGAGTCGGCTGGTTGGCCGCAAACTATTTGCGTAACAAACAGGCTTAAAACGCCTGCCATAATATTTTTAATCATAAATTAATTAGAACCCTAACATAAGCTTTTTTTCTTAACTGCGAACCATTAATTCTTGAATATTATTTTATCCGGACATATTTTTATGCCCATTTTTTACAATGGGCACTTTTGCGCTAATAACTAAAAACCTACATTTGCATATGCCTTACAAAGAACGCGAGATCAGCAAAATGTACTACACTATGGGCGAGGTATCGGCCATGTTTGATGTTAACCAGTCGCTGATACGTTTTTACGAGAAGGAATTTGATGTACTGCAACCCAAAAAGAATAAAAAGGGCAACCGTTACTTCACGCCGGAGGACATCGAGAATTTTAAGATCATCTTTAACCTCATCCGCGATAAGGGCTTTACGCTACAAGGCGCTAAAGACTACCTTAAAAACAACATGGACGATACCCGCGACAACCAGCGCGTGATAGATTCGCTGGAAAACCTCAAAAAATTCCTGCTGGAAGTGCGCGACGAAATATAATATCTGCCGCAGATAAGCTATTTTTATTCCTTTAACCTTACCGGCCTGTTTGCGCAGACCCGGCAACCTGTATGATAGCTGAGCACAAAGGCGAAATTCCTGTTGTAATTTTATTGCTGCCTTTTTTGGCCGGGATCGGCCTCGGCCTAAACCGGCTTGCTGTAAGCATTACATTTTTAGCCGTTGCCTTGCTTATTTTGAGCATTGCATTTGCTGCGCTTAATGCAGGCTACAGCAAATTAGGCATATACAAAATGCGTTGGCTGGGCGGCTTGCTTATTACCCCTATTTTATTTCTGGCGGGATGGCTGGTAACCGTGCAGCGCTATGAGTTGAACAATACTGTGCATTTTTCTAAAACGCCTGCACAGTACCTGGTGGCGCATATCAATTTGGAGCCAAAAGTTAAAGGCGATATTATACGGTTTACGGCTGATGTTGTGCAAAGTATTAATAACGGCAGATCCACAAAAACCAGCGGCACATTGCTGATAGCTATAAAAGACGAACTGGCAACCAATTTATTTTATGGTGAGGAATTGCTGATACCCGCCAAATACGCCGAAGTTGAGCCGCCCTACAACCCTGGCGAGTTTAATTACAAACGTTACCTGGCCAATAAAAATATTTATTACCAGGCGTTTTTATACCCCAAACAATACCGGATTGTGAGCGCAGGCCATGGCAACCCGGTAATTGCCTATGCACTAAAAACCCGCCAAAGCCTGGTTAAAAAGTTAAAGGCTAATATGCATGATACTACAGCCATTGCGGTAGCATCCACCCTGATATTAGGCTATAAAGCCGACCTGAGCAACGATGTATTGCAAGCCTATTCAAAAACGGGCACCATTCACATCCTTTCGGTATCGGGCGGGCATGTGGCTATTATTTACTTTTTACTTGCTTGGGTATTATCATTTTTAAATGGTAGCCACCGTGGTAAAATATTTAAAGCAGTGCTTATTATATTGCTGATATGGGGTTATGCGCTGCTAACCGGCTTTTCTCCTGCCGTTAACCGCGCCGCGCTGATGATCAGCATGGTAATCCTCGGCAAAACGTTCGTACGTTACATTAACAACCTCAATATACTGGCGTTCTCGGCCTTTGCACTGTTGCTGTACGACCCATTTTTACTAACCGATGTTGGTTTCCAGCTCTCCTATCTTGCTGTTGCCGGGCTGGTTGTTTTTCAGCCGATAGTTTACAAATGGTTCAGCTTTAAGAATAAAATTGCCGATTATTTATGGATGGCTTGTTCGGTATCTATATCTGCCCAGCTAATTACCTTCCCGCTAAGCGCATATTATTTTCACCAGTTCCCTGTTTATTTTTTGTTGAGCAATCTGCTCATCCTCGTACCTATCATGGTAATTATGTATACCGGGCTGTTGCTGCTGGCGCTGCCGCAAATGCCCTATGTTTCAAAAGCATTGGGCTATGTATTGGAACATAGCATTATCCTGATGAACAAAGCGCTGGCCTTTATAGAACATGCCCCCTACGGCGGCATCAGTAAGTTATGGCTAACAAGGGCCGAACATTTGCTGCTTTACATCATTATCATCGCTGCATTCTATTTCATTTATGATAAGCAGAAGAAATGGCTGCTGCATCTTTCGCTGGCCGCGATGCTATTATTCGGTATCAGCATCGGCATTAAGAAAATCAAAGCAGACAAAACGCGAACCATTACCTTCCTCAACCTGCGCAAGCATACCGGCATAGTATTTAAAAACGGAGATAACGGCGTGGTAATTACCGATCTCACCGATACCGACAAAACCTTTCAATACGCCATACAACCGGGGTTAGACAGCATGCAGGTGTTAAATTATAAGGTAATTAAATTAACGGAAAACATCCGCCTGCCCTACCTCATTAAGCAACAAAACCTGCTGCAGTTTTATGATAAAAGAATATTGCTGTTAAACCAAACGGCAGCACAGCAGTCTATCCCGCAACAATTAAAAACCGATTATTTGTACATCAGCAATAACTCATTTATTAATGCAGCGGGTGCCAACGGGCGTAAATTAATACTCGACGGAAGTAATTCTGATGGGTATATTGCTAAATTGAAAAATAATCCTGTTAATTGTGTCCTGTTAAAACGTAACAAATCCGTAATCGTACCATCTAACTGAAGAAAGAAATTTATTTTTTGTAAAAATTTTGCATCACAGTTAATTACACACTAAATTGTATTCATTAAACTAAAACTATGAAGATTAAACTATTTACAGTTGCCATGGGCCTTGCCCTTTCTGCAACAGCAATTAATGCAAACGCCCAAAAGGCATACACCGAGGGTGTTGCAGTAATTTCAATGTCTGTTATGGGCCAGGCCATTGAGGCGAAAAGCCATTTTACCGTCGACTCAGCAGCTTTAGAATTTGCCGCCGGCCCGGCCACCGTTAAGCTAATAACCAGTTCCAAAGGAAATTACCTGGCATACCTGGTAGATATACCGGTAGCATCCCGTAAAGTTGCAGCCATAGCAACCCCTGCCGAGGCGGAAGAAGAATTATCAAAATTCCCGGTACTTACTTTTGCGCCTGGAACCGAAACCAAAGTGATCAACGGTTTTAACTGTAAAAAAGTTGTTGCTACCAACCCCAAAGACGGTAAAACATACGATATATGGGTAACAAACGATATTAGCTTGCCACTTGGCGCCAACTCTAAATTTTACGAAAAAGCAGGTGGCGTACCGGTACAATACTATTCGTTTCAAAACGGCCAGGCAGCCGAAATAACCTTAAAAAGCGTAACCGAGCAAAAAATACCTAAAGGGTATTTTGGTATCCCTTCCGATTTCGACCGTATAAGCATGGACGATTTCAATGCCATGCGTGGCGGTGGCGGTAACTAAGCCCTAAATAATAAAAAGAAAACCCCGGTAACACAAAGTTGCCGGGGTTTTCTTTTTTATGCCGATAGGTATAGATTTAATTGATTAGGTATAGAATTAAATGATTAGGATTGTCTTCCCCAATACCCTAATTTTATATTTCTCAGCAACACCAATTACAAACCAGCTCAAATAAACAAACCTATAAAGATGGAAAACGAATTAAACGACATCAGTAAATGCCCGTTCCACAATGGCAGTATGAAACATAATGTTGGCGGCGGGGGTACCCGCAACAACGATTGGTGGCCAAACCAGTTAAAGTTGAATATCCTGCGCCAAAACTCATCATTATCAAACCCAATGGGCGAGGATTTTGATTATGCTGAAGCCTTTAAAAGCCTGGACCTGGAAGCCGTAAAAAGCGACCTGCACGCATTGATGACCAACTCGCAAGACTGGTGGCCGGCAGATTTTGGGCACTATGGCGGTTTATTCATCCGGATGGCATGGCACAGTGCCGGTACCTACCGCGTATCGGATGGCCGTGGCGGTGGCGGCGCAGGGCTGCAGCGTTTTGCACCGCTAAACAGCTGGCCCGATAACGTTAGCCTTGATAAAGCCCGCAGGCTACTTTGGCCTATTAAACAAAAATATGGTAGCAACCTTTCCTGGGCCGATCTGATGATCCTTGCCGGCAACATTGCGCTGGAATCGATGGGTTTTAAAACATTTGGTTTTGCCGGTGGCCGCGCGGATGTATGGGAGGCAGACGAATCTGTTTATTGGGGTGCCGAAACAACCTGGCTGGGGAACGACAAGCGCTATCCCGACGGCACGCCCGGTGTTGATGCCCATGGCGTTTTGGTATCTGACGAAGATGCCGATGGCGACACCCATCGTTCGCGCAACCTGGAAAAACCACTTGCGGCTGCACATATGGGTTTAATATACGTAAACCCCGAAGGGCCTGACGGTAACCCCGACCCTATTGCTGCCGCAAAAGATATCCGCGAAACATTCGGCCGCATGGCCATGAACGACGAAGAAACCGTTGCACTGATTGCAGGTGGCCATAGTTTTGGTAAAACCCACGGCGCGGCCTCGTCTGACCATGTGGGCAAAGAGCCGGAAGCAGCAGACGTAGAACTGCAGGGCTTTGGCTGGAACAACAGCTACGGCACGGGCAAAGGCCCCGATACCATTACCAGCGGGCTGGAAGTTACCTGGAGCAAAACACCTACGCAGTGGAGCAATAACTTCTTTGAAAACCTGTTGGGTTTTGAGTGGGAATTGACCAAAAGCCCGGGCGGTGCCCACCAATGGGTGGCAAAAGACGCAGGGGATATTATCCCGGATGCTTACGATAGCACAAAAAGGCATAAACCAACCATGCTTACTACGGATCTTGCTTTAAGGTTCGATCCTGCTTACGAGAAAATATCAAGGCGCTTTTTAGAAGACCACGATGCTTTTTCTGACGCATTTGCCCGCGCCTGGTTTAAATTAACACACCGCGATATGGGCCCGCGTGCCCGCTACCTTGGCGCTGACGTGCCGCAGGAAGTATTGCTGTGGCAAGACCCTATCCCTGCAGTTGACCATGCGTTAATAGATGGCGCAGATATTACGGCTTTGAAAGCAAAAGTGCTGGCATCCGGTTTAAGCGTTGCAGAACTGGTTTCTACCGCATGGGCATCCGCTTCTACCTTCCGTGGCAGTGATAAACGCGGCGGTGCCAATGGTGCCCGTATCCGCTTAG
Organism: uncultured Mucilaginibacter sp.; assembly: GCF_946481715.1. The sequence goes on from NZ_CAMLOV010000150.1 coordinate 13,569, forward strand.
CGCCGCAACGATATTGGCAGGCAAACAACCCTTCGCAATTGCAAAAGGTTTTGGGTGTATTGGAAGGCATTCAGCAGGAATTTAACGGTGCACAGGCTGATGGTAAAAAAGTTTCGCTTGCCGACCTGATCGTACTGGCTGGTTGTGCCGGTGTTGAAAAGGCAGCCAATGATGCAGGGCATGCTATAACCGTTCCGTTTATGCCCGGCCGTATGGATGCCTCGCAGGCTGATACCGATGTAGAATCATTCGGTTACCTGGAGCCTGCGGCCGATGGCTTCCGCAATTATGGCAAATCAAAAGTATCGGTATCTCCCGAAGAGTTGCTGATAGATAAAGCACACCTGC
>NZ_CAMLOV010000151.1 GCF_946481715.1 uncultured Mucilaginibacter sp.
ATGATACGGTATTTCATCCTGGGCGAGTTCATAAATTTTTTCGCGTATTAATTCCAGGATTGGCGGGCCAACCGGGGCAATATAAAAGCGCGGCTGGTGCTGTTTATGTTCAGGCTGGTAATGCCGTAAACCGGTACATGCTGCTCAAAATAATCTTTTTCCCCTACCTGGTATTTTACCGCTTGTTTGTAGAGTGGAATTTAGGGATAGAACTGCCCCGCAAACTTAGGGCAGGCAAAAACCTGGTTTTTTACCACGGGCAGGGGCTTGTAGTAAATTACGGCACCATCATTGGCAATAACTGCGTATTGCGCAACGGCGTAACCATAGGCCATAAAAAACTGGCAGACGGCAGCCATAGTAAATGCCCGCAAATTGGCAACAATGTGGATATAGGCCCCAATGTTTGCATCATTGGCGATATAACTATTGGCGATAATGTAGTGATTGGCGCAGGTGCCGTAGTAGTAAAAAGTATACCGGCAAACAGTACCGCGGTGGGCAACCCGGCACGCATACTGGAGAAGAAAATTGAGGGCACAGCCCAAACAAATGCTATTTAATGGACAATAATTTAACCGATAGGGCTTTTTGGAAATCGTTTTGGGAATCGAGGATAGGGCTGATATTTAAACTGAAGCCCAATTACGTTTTCGGCGATATTTTGGGTAAGCTCATTGTCGAAAAGGACGCCAAAACTGCTATAGAGCTCGGTGGTTTCCCCGGCTATTACGCCATCTATCTCAAAAAATATAAAGGCTTAAAAACCACCCTGCTGGATTATTTTATACACCCGGAGTTGGTGAACCAATTGCTTGAGGTAAATGATTTAAAGGAAGGCGACATCGGCATCATTGAAGCCGACCTGTTTACTTATCAGCCGGTAGAGAAATACGATATGGTACTTTCTTTTGGTTTGATAGAACATTTTAACGATACCAAATTCATCATTGGCGAGCACCTTAAGTTTTTAAAACCCGGGGGCACGCTGTTTATCACCCTGCCAAATTTTAAAAGCGTAAACGGCTGGGTACAGCGCAGTTTTGATAAAGAGAACTACGATAAACACAACATCAGCAGTATGGACCTTGCCCTGCTGAAAAGCAGTTGCGAAGCTTTGGGCTTGAAAAATGTGGAGGCCTATTACCATGGCCGTTTCTCGGTTTGGCTGGAGAATAAATCTGAACAAACCGCTATTGCTAAGTTGCTGATGAAGGCCATTTGGGTAGCGGGTAAAGTGTTTACCAAGATCATCCCGGTAGAGAGTAAGGCTTTATCGCCTTATATTGTGGTGAAGGGGACGATGTAATTAGCCTTTAATCCTCATGTCATCTCGAGGGAAGCGCAGCGACGAGAGATCTTGTTAGATATGGAAAGTAACAGGCTTTGCATAACCGCTTTGCTTAGTCGCCTTGCACATCTAACAAGATTTCTCCCTCGTACCTCGGTTCGATTTCTATGATTTAAGCAAGTACTTTTTGATAATTTTTTTCATAAGACCTGTTTTGGTTAACGCAAGCAAATACGCGTAAGATAAGTTTGTTCCTGACGGCGTTTATAACGCTCATTTTATTCTTTTTTTCCTGATTTACTTTTCGTTCATAGAATAGTTTTAATTCCTGGTTATGCTGAATAGCTACGATTGCTGATAAATGCAGCAGTGTTTTAACCTTCTTATTGGCAATATGCGATACGCGCGCTTTCTTAACCACCTTGCCGGAATCGTCTTTAAATGGGGCAACGCCAGAGTAAGCGGCAAACTTTTTAGGGTTGCTTATGTCTTTAAATTCGTTAGTTGCAATAATTATTTGTGTGGCTGTTACTTTGCCAATGCCGCTCACTGATGTAGCAAGGCTAAATAAGCGTTTAAGCTCTTCATCTTCATTTATTGCCTTTAGCATTGTTTGGTCAATTTTTTTTATATCTGCGTCAATCGCTTTTATTGTATAGCTGCATGCCTGTATGCTTTGCCTGGCAACATCTTTCGTGCTAAACGCCAAGTGCTCTTTAAGAGGCACCGACAATGCTTTTTTTGCTTCAATCAAACGGGACCGGGTGGAGGAAAGGTGCGCCAACTGCTGTACAACATCCCGTTTAGGTGCCCAAAGGCGCAGGGTTTCCCTGTTTTTATAAGCGTAAGAAGCAATACGCTTAGCGTCTACCATGTCATTCTTGCCCCGTATAGTACCTAACGAGTTCCTGATCTGTGCCGCGGGCTCCAAACAAATACTTGCCTTTTTCCTATGCAGGTAAACTAATAAATGATTGTTATAAATACCGGTGTACTCCATGCAGAAAAGCGACTTGCCCGGCTTGACGCCGTTAACTTTATTTATTTCTTTAATAAAAGTGGCAATTGCTTCCGGCTGGTTGGCTACTTTCCGGTGAAATAATAATTGCGGGCCTTGCTGGACAGCAAAGTCCAAGGTGTTTTTTGACACATCAACACCAATAAAAAACTCAAATTCCATACCTTTACACTGTTTATGTTAATTAAACAGTTAACACGTTTTAAACACCATCAATTCCTTACTAATGAGCCTCGTAAACTCTAATTTCTATTTGATGCCACAGTTTAAAACAAGCGGTAAAGGAGTAAATCGAACCATAGGCCTCGAAGCCTGGAAATGACAATAATGCGCCTTTACCGCTGTTAACTTTATCCACAAAATTCGAGGTTATTAACAAAGAAAAAGAAGCAAAAAGAAAGCTTCAACAATAATAATAACCTATACAATTTGTTGAAGCTAATCTAAAGGAAATGACATCACGGTAAAATCTGTGAACAAAAAAGCCCCGCAATTTCTTGCAGGGCCTCATATCTAAAATAACCTTTTTAATTACACAACGTAATTCCAGCCGTGGGTATCGGGTACAGTGCCATATTTAATAGCATCAAGCGTAGACAGCACACGTTTAGAAAATTCGCGTGTGGATGGATCGCTTAGCTGATACTCTTCGCCATTATAGCTGATAGAACCTACTGCGGCAATGGTAGCGGCAGTACCTGCACCAAAAGCATCGGTCAATTTGCCGTTTTTGGCACCTTCAATTATCTCGGCAACCGACACCTTGCGTTCTTCAACAGGTATACCCCATTCTTTAGCCAAGGCAATTACCGTATCGCGGGTTACGCCATCCAGTATCGTATCTTTTGCTTCGGCGGTTATCAGTTTACCATCAAGCAGGAACATCGCGTTAGCGGCGCCCATTTCTTCTACATAGGCGTGCTCCTTAGCATCGGTCCATATCAACTGGTCGAAGCCTTCTTCGGTAGCTTTGCGGGCAGGCAGCATAGCCGAGCCGTAGTTGCCCGCAGCTTTTGCAAATCCCATACCACCCTCGGCAGCGCGGGTGTATTTAGTTTCTATTTTAACCCGCATCACTTTTGCAAAGTATGGGCCAACCGGGCCAATAAGCACAACAAATTTATAAGTGGCCGATGGCGTTACCCCCAGGTAAGGGTCGGTAGCGAACATGAACGGCCTGATGTACAGGGCGTGGTTTTCTTTTGAAGGCACCCACTCGCGGTCGATATCAACCACGGCAGCAATGCTTTGGATAAAAAGTTCCTCGGGCAGGGTAGGCATGCAAAGGCGCTCGGCAGATTTATTAAACCTGATTGCGTTTTTGTCCGGGCGGAAAATAGTGACCGTACCATCAGCATGTTTATAAGCTTTTATGCCTTCAAAAAATGCCTGCCCATAGTGCAGGGCAGAAATAGAAGGGTGCATAGCAATTGGGCCGTAAGGGACGATCTCAAAGTTCTTCCACTCGCCATCGGCGTAGTCGGCCACAAGCATGTGGTCGGAAAATGTGCGGCCAAATACCAGGTTGTTAAAATCTGTTTCCTGTAAGCGGGAATGCGCTGTTTTGCTGAGTTTTATGTCCAAAGTCTCGGTCATGGCAGTACGTATTAATCGAAAAATGGCAAGTTAAAAAAAATTCGCTTCATTTTTCATTATTTTAACTACTATAAGCTATATTAGTAGGCTTAATCCTAAATTAAATGTCGAAGTACGAATTGACCACCGAGGGCCGCACCAAATTAAAAAAGGTGTGGACTGTTACCATATTGGGCGCTTACGCTGCTATAATTGGTATTTTTGCTTATAACCTGCTTTACCGCAGTGGCGATATAACCAATATTTCCATTTTTGCTATCATCACCGTATTACTGATAACGGGATTTTTTTACGGCCGGAGAAAATATTTTTCGGGAGTGGATAGTACCAAACTAATGGTTGACGACGACAAAATTACCCTGCATGGTTTAAACCAGCCGGATGTTGCCATCGCTTTTGATAACATTAGCCAGGTGAAAGCCGCCAGGAAAGGCATCTACCTTATCAATAAATTCCCTTCAAAAAAATCCTTGTTTGTGATGGATAAATTTGAAGGTTTTGATGAGATAAAAAAACTGATAGCCGACAGGATGAAAGAATTCAGCATGCTAACGGCAAGCTAAAAATGTAATTGACAAAATAAACAGGAGCAGCACGCCCTGCTCCTGCGTTTATGGCGAGTGCAGTTCCCACGGCAAATTGTTCGCCGGTTTTAATCCAACTTCCAGCCTAATTATGCAATTCCTTTGCAGCTCATAACCCCGTTTTTTACGGTTTTGGGATCTAGCCATATTTACCCGTTTTAATCAAAGAAAAGCACCGAAAAACCGCAGAAAAACACAGATTTTCGCAAACCGCCTTTTACTGTACGAAACTGTGCGAAACTGTACGAAACTGTACGAAGTTGTACGAAACTGTACGAGGTTGTACGAAATCGTCCAGGTTGTACGAAATTGTACGAACTGTGCGAATCGTACAATTTCGTACAATGATATAGGCCTTCATGAGGTTTACAATGCCGGGCGGTTGTTGATTTATAACCCGCTCACTACCTTTTCTACCCAGCCTTTACCCCAGTTTTCCAATTCCTCTGCCGACCACAATGAAGGGTAAAACACCCGTTTTTGAAAACGTGGAGGCAGGTATTTTTGCCAGTTGGTGCCACCGGTGGCCTTTATTTCTTCGGGTTCGCGGTGCAGGTAGCGCACGGCAGATTTATAGTGCGATAGCGGCCAATTTACGTTTACATTGATATCCAACTGCCTCAATTGTTCGGCTAATGCGGTTGTGTTTTCGCCGTTGCCCGTCAGTTGTTTGTATAGGGTATAAAAGTTGGTATTGGTAACGCTTTTGCCAAGCTCTATAAACGTTTTGGCGTATTTCTTTTCGAACTGCTTGAGGGTGAGCGTTTTTTTGCCGGTAGATAATTCCGTAGCGCCGAATTTCCAATAGATGTATTCGAATTGTTCTTCGATAGTTCCGCTGCGCAATCCATCGCGCTGGTCTTTGGCTACCAGGTTGATGAAATCCGTAGCAAAGATCTCAATCATCCGGTATTGCCCGCTTTGGAAACCGCTGGCAGGCAGCAACGACATCCTGAATTGCAGGAACTGCTCCTTCTCCATCCCATCCACCATGATCTCGAAGGAATTGGTGAGAGCCTCAAAATAGCGGTTAATACGCTGCACCCTTGCTGTAAAAAATTTGGCAGATAAAGGCTGTGCAGCGGCAATTTGTTTACACTCGTGCAGGCTTAGCTTAAAGTACAGCTCCGTTATCTGGTGGTACATGATGAATATCTCTTCATCAGGGAACGGTGTTTTAGGGCTCTGCAGGCTTAGTAAAGTATCCAGGTGGATATAATCCCAATAGGTTAAAAAATCGGCATGCAGCAAGCCATCCAGATAGCTGCTCATATCCTGCCCCATCGCCTCGTACTTTTCCTGCAACAGGGTTAATTTATTTTCTATTTCGGGAGAGATGCTCATTGCTTCAAAGATAGGGAAGGATATTGGAATTTGGATTTCGTAATTGAAAGCGGAATCAAATCCCAAATCGTAATTCCGACATCCGGAATAATTAATATATTTGTAAGGTAAGGCAATGGTGTTCTGCCTATTTGAACCGCTGCAAAGCTGATGACGCCTACCCAAATAAATCGTTTATTTGCATGTAGGTTATGTATAAAAAATTCTTTTCCAATCAATTTCATCTTTTAAAGTACTTTATCCGCTGGTTCGTTATTATCTTTCCGGTGGCTGTTGCTATTGGCAGTATGGTTGCGCTTTTTTTATGGTTGCTTGGTTGGGCTATCCATTTCAGGTTTGGGCATACATGGCTTTTGTACCTGTTGCCTGCGGCCGGTGTGGTAATTCACCTTCTGTACAAATGGTACGGCCAATCTGCCGAACGCGGCAACAACCTTATTATTGACGAGATACACCAACCCGGTGCAGGCATCCCAAAACGCATGGCACCACTTATTTTAATCACCACAGTTATTACGCACTTATTTGGCGGCTCGGCGGGGCGCGAGGGTACAGCCGTGCAGATAGGTGGCAGCCTGGGCAACCTGTTTTCGGGTTGGTTTAAACTTGATGAGGCTGATAAAAAAATTCTGCTTACTGCCGGCGTTGCAGCTGGCTTTGGGGCCGTATTCGGCACGCCGCTTACCGGTACTATATTTGCGCTGGAGGTGATTGCCATAGGCCGTATAAATTATACGGCGTTGCTACCCTGTTTAATTGCCGGTCTCACCGGCGATATTACGGTATCTGCATGGGGCATCAAGCACACCTTATACCACGTTGATATGGTAGAAACCGGGCAAATAATTTACGGGCAACATTTACCGGTTAGTTTATTTTTATTGGCCAAAGTTGTTGTGGCTGCGGCCATATTCGGGCTGGTCAGTATGGGGTTTGCCAAAGCTGTACACCTTGTCAAATACTTCTTCACCAAACAAATAAAGATCAGCTGGCTTATACCTATTTGCGGCGGCTTAATTATCATTGGGTTAACGTACCTTTTGGGCAGACCCGATTATTTGAGCCTTGGCGTTGAGCCCGAATCACAGGGTGCGGTAACTATCGTATCGGCATTTCAGCACGGCGGCGCGCTTGCCTTTAGCTGGCTATGGAAACTTGTTTATACTGCCGTTACTTTGGGTACCGGTTTTAAAGGTGGCGAAGTGACCCCATTGTTTTACATAGGTGCAACCCTTGGTAATACGCTCGGCGAGTTATTAAACGCGCCAATAGGGCTGTTTGCAGCACTTGGCTTTATAGCCGTTTTTGCCGGAGCGACTAATACACCATTGGCATGCACCATAATGGGGGTGGAGCTTTTTGGCGGCGAGTACGCCCTGTTTTTTGCAATAGCCTGTTTTACAGCATATTTTTTTAGTGGGGAGGGCGGTATTTATCCTGCACAACGGGTAGCTCATACTAAATTACCGGTGGGTGAAACGGCTAAGCCCAAATATGTACTCAGGATGCTCTCTAAATATAAGTTATAAGCCATAGTTTTATAAAAACATATTGCCTTCCATTTGTTAATTAACGGATACCACAACCATCATAGCCATGCAGATCAATAAAATACTTATAGGTATAGACGATAGCAAATTTGCCGACTACGCGGCGTCGTACGGCTTTGGCCTTGCCAAAACATTTAATGCGCACGTTGGGCTGGTTCACATTGTTGAACCTATGGTTTCGCCCGCAACGCCAAATGATACGCTCTCTGGCCTGCCTTTTCAGGATACGGGCGTAAACGATGTTGAATTACTGTCGATACAAGAGGATTTAGGGGATAACCTTGTTAACCGTACCATAAAAAAGTACGCCGGCGACTTGAAAGTGACCCACTTTAACGAATACGGTTCAACAGCAGATGGTATACTGTATTGCAGTAAAGAATTTAATGCTGACCTTATCGTTATAGGCACACATAGCCGTACGGGTATAGATCGCCTGCTAATGGGCAGTGTCGCCGAAAGCGTAGTGCGTACTTCAACGGTACCCGTGTTGGTGGTGCCGTTTAGTTCATAGCCAATGGTTTATAGCAGGAAGAAAACTCTCGTTATGAACGGAACGTTCATTAGTAAATAGCTAAACGGTAGCTTCTATGAACTATCATCCACACACCACGAACAACTACCTAATACAGCAGCCGGAACTTTATCGTCTGCTCTATCGCTTTTAATTCATTTAGCACTTTAGCTTCATAACCAGTGTTTACATCGGTAATTACATAACCAATTTGGCTGTTGGTTACCAAAAACTCGCCTACAATATTGATGTTGTGGCGGGCAAACACCTCGTTTATTTTGGCCAGTATACCCGGCACGTTCTTGTGGATGTGTATTAAGCGGTGTGCATTGTTGTTGCGGGGGGGCTGCAGGTCGGGGAAGTTGCAGCTCATGTGGGTGCGGCCCTCGTTCATAAAGGCAATAACCCTTTTAGGTATAAAATCCGAGTTCCTGGGGTTGTCCTTAGGGTCATCAAATATGATGATGCCGCTGGCGCAAGCTGCATCTGCCAGTTTGCGGCTGCTAATTTTGCCAAAACAGCCAATCACCTTTAAGCGGCCCGCGTTTTGTATCTGCTCGGGCGTGGGCTGGTTGGTCTCATCACAAAACAACACACCGGCTTCGTCCAGGTATTTTTCTTCTATGGTATCCTTGTGGCGCAAGTTATAACCCTCGCGCTTCATTTGTGCTAATGCCTCGTCATCAATATTCCCCACAACCAAACATTTAATGCGGTTTTTTGGGTACGATATAGCCCTTGGCAATTTATTGATGTACAAAAACTCATCAAAACTCGGGGTAATGTGGTCTGCTTTTTCGGCTACCGATTTACGCTCGATATTCTCAGTAAAGGCAAAGAATTTTTTGATCATCCCCGACTCCTTTAGCTGGAAATCGGAGTACCCGTCACCAATACCGAAAATCTCTCCGGGTAGGTTAAGCTCTTTCAATAATTTAACTTTACCGCCTTCCTGCGATAGCGGGTTGTTGCGGTCGTAACCTATAATGTTGCCATCCTCATCAAATACAAATGTATTGGCGTAGATATTTTCTTTTTTGATATGGTACTCGGTAACTACCGGGATAATAAACTCTTTAAACCCGCCTGATACTATAAGTACCTCATCCTGATGGTTTTTAAAGAATATGGTGTTGCGCGAAAACGAGGTAGAAACCTTCTTTTTAAGGTGCGTTATCAGTTGTTTTAGATGGTCCCGGTTGGCGCACAGCAGTTTTACCCGGGCTTCCAGGCTTTCGGTGAAGGATAGCCTGCCTTCCATAGAAGCATTAGTTAAGTCCTCTATCTGCTTATAAATGGCTTCCCTGTCGGGATGGTTTTTAAGGGATATGCGGGCAAGTTCGTCAAGGGCTTCTACCTGTGTAAAGGTACTGTCGAAATCTATAATGAAGTATTGGTCCATGGGGATGCTGGTATGCTGACTGCAAATGTGCAAATTTTTGCGGGAAGGAGGAGGATAATATGGAAAAGCGATGGTAGCGAATTTTAACGAAGGGTAAACCTTACGCAGGATAATACAGCTGTACGAAATGTTATTTTCCGTACACTTCGTACAGTTTTCGCGGAGTTTCGTACAAGTTCGTACAGTTTCGTACAATCTCGTACAGTTTCGTACAGCAAAAATGCAGCGTGCAAAAATCTGCGTTTTTCTGTGGTTTTTCGGTGTTTTTCTGTGGTTTTTTTGCAATTGCGTGCGCAATTGGCGCATCTTTAAAAATACCAGCATTTTGGCTTGTTGTGGTTAAAAAACATCCCGCAAACAATCCGCTGGTTTTATATATTTGATTTGTAAAGATGCCTCAAACACTATGAATATTAAATCCATCGCATTTATTGCCTTAGCCGGTTTTGCCACTGTTTTAACGGGCTGCTCGTCTGATAAAAAAGAGGAAACCGCCACCGTTACCGATACGGCACTGGCGGCAGATATTAAGCAGCATATTGGCGTACTTGCCAACGATTCGTTATTGGGGCGCAAGCCGTTTACCGCCGGCGAAGACAAAACCATAGCTTATATATCTTCTCAATTTAAAAAATTGGGATTAGAGCCCGGCAATAACGGCAGCTACTACCAGGAAGTGCCCATGGTAGAAATTGGGGCGGCTGCCGCCCCAACTATGCAGGTAAGCGGAAAAACACCGATGGACCTAAAAATGGGGGAGGATTTTGTGGCGGCTACCCGGCAGGAATTGCCTGCGCTGGAGTTGAAGAATTCGCCGATGGTTTTTGCAGGCTACGGTATTATAGCGCCTGAGTATAACTGGAACGATTACAAAGGGCTGGATGTAAAAGGCAAAACGGTTGTAGTGCTGGTGAACGACCCTGGCTTTAAAGCACCCGAAAAGTTGTTTAAAAGCGACACCATGACCTATTATGGCCGCTGGACTTACAAATACGAAGAAGCTGCTCGGCAGGGAGCTGCCGGCGTACTTATAGTGCACCAAACCGAACCGGCAAGCTACGGCTGGCAGGTGATACAAAACAGTTTTACAGGCTCTAAACTATACTTAACCCAGGCCGATAAGCACATGAACCGCTGCAAAGTAGAAGGCTGGCTGAGCGAAGGAACTGCCAAAAAACTGCTGGCCGGTGCCGGTATTACCGAAGATATGCGCGCCTATGCCCGCAAGAAAGATTTTAAAGCCGTGCCACTAAACAGTTCGGTATCGGTAACTATCAAAAATACACTGAAGTATTCTACTTCGCATAATGTGATAGCCACCTTAAAGGGTAGCGCCGCGCCGGGCGAATACATTTTATACAGCGCCCATTGGGATCACTTTGGTGTTAAATTGCCTGCCATAAAAGGTGATAGCATTTACAATGGCGCGGTTGATAATGCCAGCGGTGTTGCGGCGGTTTTAGCCGTTGCAAAAAAGTTTACGCAGCTAAAGGATAAACCAAAACGCTCGATAATTTTCCTGGCGGTAACAGCCGAGGAGCAGGGTTTGCTGGGTTCTGAATATTACGGTACGCACCCCATTTACCCGCTTAACAAAACAGTGGCTAACTTAAATATTGATGCCCTTTCCGACTTCGGCGAAACCAGCGATTTCTCTATCACCGGCAAGGGGCAAAACGATTTGGACGACTATGTAAGTGCCTTAACCAAGCCTAATGGCTGGACGGTTGTGGGCGATAAAACCCCCGGCTCGGGTGGTTACTATCGGTCGGACCATTTTAACTTTGCCAAGGTTGGCGTACCGGCTTTGGATATGCATAACGGCGCAACCTCTATTGAAAAAGGCGAGGCTTACGGCACCCAAAAGCTTAAGGAGTATAACGATGAGCGCTACCACCAGCCATCAGATAATTATAGTGATAGCATGAACACCCTCGGCATGGCCCAAACCGCCGACCTGATGTTTAAGCTGGGGCTGCAATTAGGCAACGAAAGCACCTTCCCGGGTTGGAAAGCAGGTTCGGAGTTTAAGGCGATAAGGGAAAAATCAATAAGTAAATAACTAAGCAAACTTTTTATTATTAAGGGCTGAAAGAATTTACAATTTAAATTCATTCAGCCTTTTGCTTTTATACAGATTGTGCTTAGTTTTAAGCAAACCTTATGGCATGAAAAAAGTAATAGTAACCACCACAGAAACGCTACAGGGGTGGGATATAACAGAATACCTTAAACCGATATACTCGAACCTGGTAGTGGGCGCAAATTTCTTTAGTGATTTTGGCGCGTCGTTTACAGATGTTTTTGGCGGCAGGGCCACACGTTATGAAAAAAACATCCAAATGCTAAATGAAAAGGCTGTGGATGCTTTAAAAACAAAAGCACTGGCGCTTGGCGCAAATTGCATTTTAGGGCTTAAGGTGGATGTTGATGAAGTTAGCGGCAAAAACATGCAAATGTTTATGATAACGGCATGGGGTACGGCAGTTGTCGCCAAAAATGCAACCAAGCCCTTGGGTAATTCAAGCAGTAAAGAGATAGATAAAGAGAAAGTAAACGAACAAGCTAATATTATCCGGCTTTTAAAAGCATCGGCAAGCCCCGATTTTAAACTTAGGCTTAGCGATCTTGAAATTATTGTCGATTCAAAATCGGACCAGTTTAAGGATGTCCTTTTTAATAAATATGTGAATATAAATCCTGCAAATTTTAGCGAAGAAGAGCTAAAGCAGGTGTTCAAACTTTACAACGATTACTTTGCGGTATTAGATCCGGCGATCCTGATGCCACTTGTTTACAATGCCCTGCTCGCAGAAAATAAGGACCTGGCAATTCATAAGTTGATGGAGTTAATTAAACTGAATGACCTTGTTGATTATAGGCTTGTAGGGCAGATGTTAAAGGCTGACCTTAGCAAACAAAAGCTTGCTTTAAAAATCTTGTTAAATGATATGCCATCATACAGCATTGATGACATCGAAGCCTTGGAAAAAATTATCGTAGAGGTGGATGATGCATTCCCGATTTTATCAACAAACACCATGAAGAAAGGATTTTTATCTTCTACTGAAAAGCCTGTCTGGGTATGCAAATGCGGGGGAGCTAACAATATGGACATAGCATATTGCGACAGCTGTGCTAAAGACCAATATGGCTTCAGGAATGAAGAACTTAAAGCGCAGGAGGTAATAGCTCTTTTGCAGAACAAACTTGCTGCTTTAAGGGATTTGCTGATATAGCGATTTGATTAATTTGGAGCTTGATTAATACGATAAAATATGAAAACGAAATTTTATACAGCATTAACTGTAATCGTTTTCATCACTACAAATTTTACTCACTATTTTAGCGGCAACAAATTAGCCGACTTTATGAAAGGTTTTCGGGTGGTTTAGCCACAGGTGCTTTACTAATTACCTTAGGCAGTGGCGTACAATGGAGGCGGGAGAAGAATAAACAAACTATAACTGGATAAGAGAATTGTATATGAAGAATATTTTTTCGGTAGTGTTGATGTTTTGCGCATCTTTCGCATTTGCTCAGCAAAATAAAGGTGCACAAAGCAAGGAATATATTGAATGGAAGGCTGCCAAAATTAATGGGGTAGTAAACATGGAGGAAGCGGTGGCGAAACTTTATAGCGCCCTTGGTAAACAGGACAGCATAGTAAAGCCGAATATGAATGATGTATGCGCATCATTCTATAGTAAGCCTTTTAAATACGTTTACATCAAAGGCAGCCAGTTTGAACTTTACGGTAAAAATGCTGTAGTAAGATCGCTTAACTTTAAAAATAATAAGGTAAGATTGATAGCAGGAAAGTTAACACTTGATGGCAACACCACAATCGCATCCCTGGCAAAGGTATTCCCAATGGCCATAAAAAAACAATACCCCTTAACAATAGAGCATAATGAAAAGGTAATGGCGATACAATTATCTCCCAGTAAAGCTATTTCGGAAGACACCTGGCTGTTATTCTTTGAAAACGGGAGGCTGATCAGAATAGATTATCACATCAACTGCTAATTCATTAATATATCGCCCTAGTTGCCCCACCATCTACCTGTATGGTTTGCCCGCTAATGTAGCTTGCCTGCGCGGACGCTAAAAAAGCTACCAGTGCGGCCAGTTCTTCAGGGTCGCCAATACGGCCAAGCGGGATACTTTTGGCTTTATCTTTCATGGCTTGTTCGGTATCCACGCCTTTTGGCAGGGTGTGTTTTATGCGGTCGGTTAGTATTAATCCCGGCGCAACATTGTTTACGGTGATATTATAAGGGCCAAATTCATCAGCCATCATTTTGGCCATGCCTACCACGCCCATCCGCATGGCTGTAGATAATACCGACCCCGCCAGCACTGCCTTTACCGAGCCGCTGATGATGTTGATAATGCGCCCGCCGTCGGCTTGTTTCAAATAAGGCAACACCAGTTTGCTGGTACGCGCCACGCTCATCAGGTTAAGGTTAAAGGCCTGCAGCCATTGCGTTTCGTCAATGTTTTCAAACTTGTCAAACGGCGGGCCGCCGGCGTTATTAATCAAAATATCTATGCGCCCAAACTCATCACCGGCTTGTTTAACAAAGTTGGCT
>NZ_CAMLOV010000152.1 GCF_946481715.1 uncultured Mucilaginibacter sp.
AGTAACCGGTTACACTGCCCAACGTAAGCGGGATATTACAGGTTCCGTAGCCGTAGTGAATGTGTCGTCTTTAAAGTCAGTCCCATCAGGTACTACCGAGTCTTTATTGCAGGGCCAGGCATCGGGTGTAACGGTTGTCAACTCCGGTAACCCCGGCGGCGGTAGCTCGGTAAACATCAGGGGTATCAGTACTATTGGTAATTCCAGTCCGCTGGTACTTATTGATGGTGTGCCGGGCAATTTGCACGACATTAACGTGAACGATATTGAATCGATGCAGGTACTTAAAGATGCGGGATCTGCTTCCATTTACGGTGTGCGTGGTTCTAACGGTGTTATTGTGGTAACCACCAAAAAAGGCAAAGCCGGGCAAACCCAAATTGCCTACGAAGGCTTTTACGGCACCCAGCGCCCGCTGAAGGATGGCTTTAAACTAGCAGGTACCCAAACTTATTTGGATGCCATTTACAACATGCAGAAAAATTCGGGTATTAACCCAGGCAGCCAGCAGTTTGGTACAGGCACGTTTACCATACCCGATTATATTTTACCCGCAGGCGCAAAAGAGGGTGCGCCAAATACCGATCCGGCTACCTATAACCTGAACACCAACCAGATTATGCGCGCCAACAAAGCGGGTACCGATTGGTTTCACGAGATATTTAAACCGGCACCCATACAAAGCCACAACGTAACCGCAAGCGGCGGTACCGAAAAATCAAACTTCTTGTTCTCGCTGGGGTATTTTAACCAGCAGGGGACTTTGCTGAATACTTACCTTAAGCGCTATTCGCTGAGGACAAATTCGTCGGCAAGTATTGGCAAAGTGCGCATTGGCGAAAATGCTTATGCCTTTTATAAAGACAACCCCAACATAGGCAATCAAAACGAAGGTAATGCCATTTCCTACGCTTATCGCGAACCGCCTATTATCCCGGTTTACGATATCATGGGTAATTTTGCAGGAAGTAAAGCCCCTGCTTTGGGTAACTCGCAAAACCCGGTGGCTAACTTAATGCGTGCCAAAACCAATAAAGGTTACGATTGGCAAATGAGCGGTAACGTATTTGCCGAAGTGGACGTTTGGAAACACCTTACCCTGCGCACCAGCCTGGGCGGCAACGTTGATAATTACTTTTTCACCACCTTTTCGCCAACTGCGTATGAGAATGCCGAGGGAAACACCAATGCCAACTCTTATACCGAGAACACTGGCTTCACCTACAGCCGTACCTGGACAAACACCATTAATTACAGCCAGATATTTGGCAAGCACAACGTAAAGTTTTTGGGCGGTTACGAGGCTATTAAAAACTACGGCAAAGGGCTGTTTGCCTCTCGCGGCAGCTACACCTTATCTACCGACCCTAATTATATCACGCTTAATACCGGCTCGCCAAGTTCGGCTAATAACGGTACAAACTCGCTTTACTCCAATACGCTTAATTCCATGTTTGCGCGGGTTGATTATAGCTTTAACGATAAATACCTGCTAAGCGGAACCATTCGCCGCGACGGTTCTTCCTTCTTTGCAGACGGGCGCCAGTTTGGTACTTTCCCTTCGGTTACTTTAGGCTGGAGGATATCCAAAGAGGAATTCATGAAATCCATCACCTGGTTAAACGACCTTAAGCTGCGTGGCGGTTATGGTAAACTGGGTTCACTGAGCGGTATTAACACCCGCGCAAATAACGCCTACTCGCTTTACGCCGCCGACCCTGCGAAGTCCTATTACGACATCAACGGAACAGGTAACGGTACCGTGCTGGGTACTTACAACAGCCAGTTGGGCAACTTTAATACTACCTGGGAAACGGATGCGATAAAGAATCTGGGTTTTGATGCAACCTTATTTGATACCAAACTGGATGTATCGTTCGAGGTGTATAAAAAATCGGTTACGGGGCTGTTGTTCCAGGCCAGCCTGCTGGCTAATGCCGGCGGTGCAAGTGCACCTTATATTAATGGCGGTAATATCGAAAACACAGGCTTCGATTTTAATACAACGTACCATGGCAACGTAAAA
The DNA here is from genome assembly GCF_946481715.1 of uncultured Mucilaginibacter sp. The sequence continues at coordinate 2,027 of NZ_CAMLOV010000152.1, forward strand.
GAGTTTAAGTTTGATATCGGGCTAAACCTAAGCCATTACAAAAGCAACGTAGTGAGCCTGCCTGCCGGTAAGTATGTAGATTATAACAGCAGCGGATCTACCCGTATAGGCAGCTTTGTGCGCCTGCAGCCGGGGCAGCCAATTGGAGCATTTTTTGGCTACAAAGTAATTGGCCTGTTTAAAGATGCTGCCGATGTTACTGCATCACCAACCCAAACATCCGCCGCACCGGGCAGGTTTAAATACCAGGACGTAAACGGCGATAACAAAATTACCGATGCCGACCGCACTTTCTTTGGCAACCCCAACCCCAAGTTTACAGGTGGTTTCAACCTTAACGGTAGCTACAAAAACTTTGATATCAACGTGTTTATGTACGGCTCGTACGGCAACAAACTGATTAACTACGTAAAATACTGGACTAACTTCCCGCAAGTATTTGGCGGTAACGTTACGGCAGATATCATCACCAATTCCTGGCGGCCCGATAACCTTGGTGCAACCATCCCGAGGTTAGAAACATCCGCAAACTTTAGCAATACCGGCGTATTCAATTCATTTTACATGGAAGATGGCTCATACCTGCGTTTAAAATCGCTTACGGTGGGCTATACGCTTCCCTTTCCGGTACTCAAGAAAATAGGTATTAAAAAGCTGAGGGTATATGCTTTGGCAACCAACCTGTTCACCATTACCAATTACTCAGGCCTCGACCCGGAATTGCAAAATTCCAACCTGAATGATAATACCAGCTTTGGTATAGATTTTGGGAACTACCCGGCCAATCAAAAAAATTACAACATAGGCGTTAACGTCACTTTCTAACCTTTTTAAAATATAAGTTTATGAAAAAAATACATTTTACATTATTCGGCATAGTGGGTTTAGCCATACTGAGCACTATTTATGCCTGTAAAAAGTCGTACTTAGACCAACCGCCGCTGGGCGTATTAAACGCGTCGGTACTGGCTAATAAACAAGGGGTGGAGAGCCTTTTAATAGGCGCATACTCTTTGCTGGATGGCTATGGCGGCAACAGCGGCGGCACACGTTCGCCTGCCTCTAACTGGGTTATTGGCAGCATGGCCGCGGGCGACGGGTATAAAGGCTCCTCGCCATCAGACGGGGCGGCTGATGTGCAACCTATCCAATTGTTCAACCTCACAACTTCTAACACTGCCGCATCAGCCAAATATTTGTTTGAGTTTGATGCCATACAGCGCTGTAACGATGTGTTGCGCACGATGGCGCTGGCAACAGACCTTTCTGATGCCGACAAAAAACGTATCGCCGGCGAGGCGCGTTTTTTAAGGGGCTTCTACTACTTCGAACTGAAGAAAATATACAACATGATACCCTACGTAGATGAAACGGTAACCGATTATAACCAGCCGAACGATAAGGATATTTGGCCCAACATAGAGGCCGACCTGAAGTTTGCCATGGAGAATGTGCCGGCAGTGCAATCTCAAAAAGGGCGCGTAAACAGCTGGGCGGCTATGGCCTACCTGGCAAAAGCCTATATGTTTCAGCATAAATATACCGATGCTTTGCCCTTGTTTACGCAATTGGTAAACAGTGGTGTTAATGCGCAGGGTGTAAAATATGCGCTGGTAGCTTTCCAAAACAACTTTAGCCCACAGGCGTCGCAAAAAAATAGCGCCGAATCGGTGTTTGCGGCGCAATCCTCGGTAAACGATGGCTCTACCGCGCAAAACGGTAACCGCCCGGATAACCTTAATTTCCCATACAACGGTGGTCCCGGTGGCTGCTGCGGATACTTTCCGCCATCGCAATCTATTGCCAACTCTTTTAAAGTAGATGCAAACGGTTTGCCTTTGTTTGACAGCTTTAATACCGGCAACGATGTAAGCGACCCGGCAGCGCCCTACGCCGGTGCCCTGGACCCACGCATTGACCTTACGATGGCAAGGCCGAATATCCCTTACCTGGATTGGGGAAACCCGTCGGCATCGTGGATACGCGACCCTACCAACGGTCGCTTCCTGCCGCGCAAAAATGTGTATTCGCTTAGTGAAAAAGGCGTAAACACCAGTAACGAAAATTACTGGAACTCAGCCGCCATCACATCCAACAATGTTAACCTGATGCGTTTTGCAGATATTTTACTGATGGCTGCCGAAGCAGAAATTGAAGTGGGCAGCGCAGCCCAGGCGCTTGCCTATGTAAATATGGTAAGGATGCGGGCAGCAAACACAACCGGCTGGGTGTACAAAAACTCACCTTATGATGCTACCAAATCTGTCTACACCGCACAAACCACGCCTGCAGATAATTATTTGATAAAGCCATATTCTGCCGGCGCTTTTGCCGATAAGGATTACGCACGTAAGGCTGTACGTTTTGAAAGAAAGATAGAATTTGCGGAAGAAGGCCATCGTTTCTTCGACCTGCAGCGCTGGGACCAGGGTACAGGCTTAATGGCCAACGAGATAAACGCATTTTTGAAATATGATGTAAAAATCAATTCTACCTTAACCGGCGGGGTATTCACTAAAGGCCGGAATGAGTTTATGCCTATCCCGCAATCGCAAATAGACCTTTCGGCTGCGCAGGGTAATGGGGTGTTAAAACAAAATCCCGGTTATTGATAGTTTAAACGGAGTTTTTTTGATTAAAGTGGGGTGAAGGCCCCACTTTAAATGAAACAAGTATGCTTGGCATTTCCAAATTCAAGATATTCTTTGCCACATTATCAGCCTGCGGTGCACTGGCATGTATTGGTTTAACACAATGCACGCAACAAAGCAAAGTAGTTAATGAATTGGAGCAGGGTAGGATGCTATCAAAAAAGTATTGCCAAAGTTGCCATAAATACCCTGAGGCAAATTTGGTAGACAAAAAGCACTGGGAACAAGATATATTGCCCGCAATGGGCACAAAGCTGGGCCTAACCTATTGGGGCTCTGGCTATTTTGCCGGCAGGCAATCAACGGTTTCTATAGCAGACTGGTTTAAAATTGTGAACTACTACACAAAAGCAGCGCCCGGAAAGCTGGCCATACCAATGGAAAGTACAACGCTATTGAAAGATTGGGGGATATTTAAGTTGATGCAACCGCAGGGCATTAACCGGGAAGGCGCAACTACAACTATGCTCGCTTTTGACACGTTGAAAAAACAGCTTTACTCAGCAGATGCGCACAACAACATGTACCGCTGGACTAACGGCCTACGCCCTGAATTGCTTGTAAAGCTGCCCTCGCCTGCAACAGGTGCGGTTTTTTTAAGCCGGGCGGCCGGGGAACGGCAAATGCAGTTAACCTGTATCGGTACCCTTGCCCCGGTAGATGCGGATACAGGTAAGGTTGTGAGGTTAACTTTGGGTGGCAAAAGCAGGCTACATACAATTGCTGATAAGCTGCCGCGGCCGGTACAGTCTATCGCCATTGATGCGGATAACGACGGTGTTGACGAATACATAGTTTGCGGCTTTGGGCATAACAATGGCGGTTTATACTTGCTGAAACAAATTTTGGAAGGCCGATTTAAAAAGGACACTATCTGCCCTATGCCGGGCGCAAGCCATGTAGCGGCCGGCGATTTTAACCGCGATGGCTTTGTTGACTTTGTTTGCCTTTTTGCACAAGGCGATGAAGGGATATGGCTGTTTACCAACAACCGCAAAGGCGGGTTTGCGGGTAGAAATTTGTTGCGTTTCCCTCCGGTTTATGGTTCGAGCAGTTTTCAGTTAATAGATATCAACCACGATGGCGCTTTGGATATTTTGTACACCGCCGGTGATAACGCCGACCTATCGCCTATACCAAAGCCATACCATGGGATATACATTTTCATGAACGACGGGCAAATGCATTTTGCCCAAAAATACTTTTACCACATGAATGGCTGTACTAAAGCAATATTGGCGGACTTTAAAAAGAACGGAAGTACGGACATTGTTGCCCTAGCTTTTTTTACTGCAAAAGGCAAAACCGAACAAAGCTTTGTTTACCTGGAGCAATCTTTTGGGCTTAAGTTTCAACCACACCAGCTACCTATTGCCAACTATGGTAAATGGCTTACTATGGACGTGAACGATTACAACGGCGATGGCTACCCGGATGTAGCGCTGGGCAGTTGTTCTTATAATAATTTGGATAGCAACAGTAAAGAAAATGCCATTGACCAGGCGAAGTACACCAGCCCTTTAATTGTCCTGCAAAATCAATTCGGGCAACTAAAACCTGAGTAACAACAATGTTATATAGATAAATGCCCTTATGGTGCAAATAGGGCTAATTTTAATAATACTATAACGGAGTACATTAAATTGATACATATGTACACCAGACAACATAGCAGTTTAGGCTATTATTGCTACAAACCAATTACAACATGCATTTTATAAAAAATCTACTTCGGCTGCTTACCCTCTATGTCGCTTTTATTACCTTGCTACCGCAGCCGGGTTTTGCGCAAAACGCAAGCCTTTGGCTTACCACTACAGATAGGCTCAGTAAATTTCAGCTTCAGGATAAAACCATCCCCTTCACTACGGATACCCTTGCGGAACAAACTATCCACATCGATCCATTTAAAACCTTCCAAACCATAGATGGCTTTGGCTTTGCCCTTACCGGCGGCAGTGCGCAATTGATAAAAGCAATGACCCCGTCTGCGCGCTCAGCGTTGCTGAAAGATGTTTTTTCATCAGATGGTAACAATATCGGCGTAAGTTATATCAGGCTTAGCATTGGTGCATCAGATCTTAACCAAAGCGTGTTTACCTATGATGACCTGCCAGAGGGGCAAACCGACCCTTCGCTAAAAAAATTCAACCTTTCGCAGGACCTCAACGAAGTGGTGCCGGTAATGCAGGAGATACTCGCCATTAATAAAAATATAAAAATACTGGCATCGCCATGGACGGCACCCGCCTGGATGAAAACCAATAACAACATCAAAGGCGGCAAGTTAAAACCCGAATACTATAAGGCCTACGCCAGCTATTTTGTAAAATACATTAAGGCAATGCAGGCGCAGGGCATTGCAATTGATGCCATCACCATACAGAACGAACCCTTGAACGACCGCAATACGCCAAGCCTGCAAATGTTTGCAGAGGAGCAGGCAGCGTTTATTAAAACTGCCTTGGGCCCGGCATTCAAATCGGCAGGTATCAAAACAAAAATTGTGCTGTTTGATCATAATTGCGATACGCCGGAGTATGCAACCAGCATCCTCGCCGACCCGGAAGCCGCGCAATACGTAGACGGTTCGGGCTTTCACCTGTACGCCGGTAAAATAGAGGCCATGAGCAAAGTGCATGATGCCTACCCGGATAAGAACCTGTACTTCACCGAACAGATGGTGATAGAACGCCATGCCGTTACCATTGGCGTGCCGGTGGAACGCCTCATTATTGGCGCAACCAATAACTGGAGCAAAAATGTTATCCTTTGGAATTTGGCTGCCGATGTAAACTTCGATCCGCATACCGATAGCGGGGGCTGCCCCATTTGCCAGGGTGCAATCACTATAGATGGCGATAAGTTCATTAAAAATATTGCCTACTATACCGTGGCACACGCCTCAAAATTTGTAAGGCCGGGTTCGGTGCGGGTGAGTTCAAATTCGTTACCCAACCTGCCCAACGTGGTTTTTAAAACGCCCGGGGGCAAAATGGTAATGATAGTGGTGAATGTGGGGAGCCGTTTACAAAAATTCAATATCACTATAAATGGTAAAACGGCCGCGGCCGGCTTGTATAGCGGTGCGGTAGGTACATATGTTTGGTAATATTTTTATTGATAATAAAATGAGGAAGTGTTTTAAATATGGCAGCACACTGCTGTTAATTATCGGAGTTTGTTTTTCGGCAATGGCGCAGCAACCTATAAATACCTATAGCACAAAAGGATGGTACGGACCGCCCAAGCCGCCCTTTTCGCCCGTGGTGAATAAGGATAACAGTATCACTTTCCGCACCAAAGCAAAAGATGCTGCCAAAGTAAACCTGCAGTTTGGCGAATGGGATGTAAAGCCGCAAGCTATGGCAAGAGATACCGATAACTCCTGGGTACTTACTATTAGTCCTGTTAAGTCAGGTATTTATTCTTACCAATACTTGGTTGATGGGGCAGCTACTTTAGACATGAAAAACCCCACGGTAAAAATTGGTACCGAAATTTACAGCAGCATTGTAGAGGTGCCCGGTAGCCCGCCACGGTTTGATGAAGTACAGGATGTACCGCATGGTACGCTTACCATCCATAGTTATAGGTCGTCGTCGCTGAAGCGTAACCGCGGTGTTTACATTTACCTGCCACCGCAGTATTACACGCAGCCAAAAGCAAGTTTCCCGGTACTATACCTCCGCCACGGCGGCGGCGATAGCGAAAGTAGCTGGAGCCAGCCAGCTGGCCGTGCAAATACCATACTGGATAACCTTATTGCGCAGAAAAAAGCTATGCCCATGATAGTGGTAATGACCAACGGGCTTACCGACGGTACCTGGGCAGGCGGCAGCACCCCCGAGGGCGTAAAATTACTGGAGGACGAATTGCTGCACGACGTAATACCGCTGGTAGAGAAAACTTACCGCGTAAAAACAGGGAGGGGCAACCGCGCCATCACCGGTTTATCTATGGGAGGCGGGCAGGCTTTTATTATGGGATTGAGAAACCTTAAAACCTTTGGCTGGATAGGCGAATTTAGTTCGGGCACATTAAGCGACAAGGATTTTGATATGGACAAGGAATTGCCGGGTATAATGAATGCAACGTTAAACCAAAAACTTGGTCTGCTTTGGATAGGCTGCGGCGAGGACGATCCACGTTTTCCAGGGCATGGGGTATTGGCTAATACGCTTACCAAAAAAGGCATCAAATTTAAAAACCTTACCATGCCCGGCGGCCACGAGTGGCGCGTTTGGCGCGAAGAACTGGCGGCCTTCTATCAAAACATATTCACGAAAACTTTAGCGTCATTAACCAAATAAACATGATGGAAAATAACAGGCGGGGTTTCCTGCAAAAAATAGGTTTACTCACAACCGCGGCTGGTTTAGCAACCGGCTTACCAAATAAGGCATTTGCAGCACCGCTAAAACCCTATGCGGAAGGCGGCGTTGTAGCATCGCCAACCGACGCTGTGGTAGAAACTACGGCGGGCAAAGTGAAAGGCTACACGCGCAATAAAATATTCACTTTTAAAGGCATACCGTATGCAGAAAGTACGGGTGGCGCCAACCGTTTTATGCCGCCTGTAAAGATTGCGAAATGGCAGGGTGTAAAAAATGCCTTGGTTTATGGGCCTATTTGCCCTCAAAAGCAAAACACTGGCTGGTTTTCGCCCGAATACGGTTTTTTATACCAATGGATTGATGGTTTGCACCACGAGGATTGCCTTCGGTTAAACGTGTGGTCGCCGGGGATAAACAATGGCAAAAAGCGCCCGGTTATGTTTTGGATGCACGGCGGGGGATTCACTACAGGCAGCAGCCAGGAGCATCCATCTTATGATGGCGAGAATCTTTGCCACCTGGGCGATGTGGTAGTGGTATCGGTAAATCACCGGTTAAATGCTTTCGGGTACCTCGATCTTTCAGCCTATGGCGATAAATACGCTAAGTCTGCCAATGTGGGCATGCTTGATATTGTTGCTGCGCTGGAATGGGTGAAGGATAATATTGGCAAATTTGGCGGCGACAAAAACAACGTTACCATATTCGGGCAATCGGGTGGCGGCACCAAGGTGATCACGCTCATGGCCATGCCTGCGGCCAAAGGGTTGTTCCATCGGGCTATATCGCAAAGTAATTCTATTGTACAGGTGGCAACACCGGCTTATTCAAGAAAACTTGCTGCGTTAATTCTGGCAGAACTTCGGATAGATCAATCGAACATAGCCGATATCCATAACGTACCAGCTTTGGATATTATCGCTGCTACGGCTGCTGCCGAAAAGAAAATTGGAGGAAGTGTACCCGCCGGTGTTGGCAGGGCAGGGCTACAGCCGGTAGTGGATGGGTTAGTTCTGCCGCAGCACCCGTTCGACCCAACTGCACCGGACATTGCCGCCAATGTTTCGTTTATGGTGGGTACAACCCGCAACGAAGCATCGGCCAGTATTGATAACCCCGCTATGGAAAATGTCAGCGAAGCAGAATTAAAAGAAAAGATATTGGCAAAATACCCCACAAAAGGCTTAATTATATACGATGCCATGCGTAAGGTGCACCCCACGACCAAGCCGGCAGAAATATTATCTTTCCTGAGTGCGCAAAACCCGATGGCATTTTTACAGGCACAACGTAAGGCTGCGCAAAACGCAGCCCCGGCTTACCTTTATATGTTTGCCTGGCACACACCTCAATTAGCCGGGCGGCCCAGGGCCTTCCATTGCAGCGAAATACCTTTCGCGTTTGGTAATACGGATAAATGCGAAAACTACACAGGCAGCAGCCCCGCCGCAAAAGCATTAGCCAATAAAATGGCCATGGCCTGGATAAATTTTGCCCGTAGCGGTAACCCCAATCACCCTGGCTTGCCCAATTGGTCATCTTTTAACAAGCAAAATGGCGCTATGATGGTGTTTAACAATACTTGTGAAGTGAAAATTGACCCCGATGGCGAGGCCAGGCAGGTACTGGAACGCGCCTATTACAACAAAGAAGTTTAATTGAATTTTATGAAGAATATTTTATTGCTGATGTCGTTCGCGTCCTTGCAACTTAGCGGCATGGCGCAGCAAAACCAAAAGCGTGTGCTTGTTTTTAGTAAAACGGTAACCTACCACCACCAGTCTATACCAAACGGCATTGCCGCCATTCAAAAACTGGGTGCCGAAAACGGCTTTGGAGTAGATACCACAACCAATAACGCTTTGTTTACTGATGATAACCTAAAAAAGTATGCAGCAGTTGTTTTTTTAAGCCCCAGCGGCAATGTGCTGGATACTGCGCAACAGATCAGCTTTAAGCGGTATATTGAGGCCGGCGGCGGGTATATAGGTATCCACGCTGCTTCAACAACCAATAAAAATTGGGCATGGTACGGGCAGTTAGTAGGTGCCGTTTTTACAGACCACCCTAAAGAGCAAAAGGGCATAGTAATAGTGGCCGATAAAAATAATGCCGCCACAAAACATTTACCAACCCGCTGGCAACGCGTAGACGAATGGTACAATTTCAGGCAAATCCCGACAGGTGTGCATGTATTGCTTACTGCGGATGAAACAACTTACGAGGGTGGTAAACATGGCAAATACCACCCGCTGGCCTGGTACCACGAGTTTGATGGTGGCAGGGCATTCTACACTGCCATTGGCCACCGCGCCGAATCTTATACCGACCCTTTATACTTAGCGCACATTTTGGCAGGGATAAAATATGCAATGAGTAACAATGTTCCGTTGGACTATGGCAAGGTTAAAACCCTACCCTATGAAAAATAATCATTACGACGCCATTGTAGTAGGTTCGGGTATTTCTGGCGGGTGGGCGGCTAAAGAACTCACCGAAAAAGGGTTGAAAGTATTAATGCTGGAGCGCGGGCGGAATATAGAACATATAACAGGCTATGCTACATCAACCAAAGCCCCGTGGGAGTTCCCGCATCGCAATGAGGGTACGCGGGCGGCCGCGAAAGAGCAGCCCCTGCTGTACAAAAGCGGCGGGTTAAATGAATCGAACGCTGATTTTTGGGTAAACGAAAAAGATAACCCTTACACCCAGGTTAAACCTTACGCGTGGAAACGCGGCTATCAGTTGGGCGGGCGCTCATTGCTTTGGGGCAGGCAAAGTTACCGCTGGAGCGATTTTGATTACGAAGCCAACCTGCGTGAAGGCATAGCCATCGACTGGCCGGTGCGGTATAAAGATATAGCGCCCTGGTACGATTACGTAGAACGCTTTGCGGGCATAAGTGGTTCATTGGAGCATATGCCACAACTGCCCGACGGGCAGTTTTTGTCACCTATGGAAATGAATGCCGTTGAGAAAGATGTTGCAGCGCGGATAAAAAAGTATTACGAGGATAGCAGGCGCATGATCATCGGGCGCACAGCCAATTTAACTGAGCCAATAAACGGGCGTACCAATTGCCAGTACCGCAACCGGTGTGCATTAGGCTGCCCTTTTGGCGGATATTTCAGTACGCAATCGGCAACATTACCTGCTGCGCTTAAAACTGGCAACCTTACCGTTAGGCCATGGTCTATAGTAACGCAGGTGTTATATAATAGGGATACAAAAAAAGCCATCGGCGTTGAGGTGCTCGATTCGGAAACCAACCAAACGTATACGTTTACTGCAAACATTATCTTTCTTAATGCATCCACTTTTAACAGCGCTTGGATATTGATGAATTCGGCCACAGATATTTGGCCCGGCGGGCTGGGAAGCAGTAGTGGCGAACTGGGGCATAATATTATGGACCACCATGTGGGCGGCGGTGCCTATGGCAGGGTAGAGGGGTATGAGGATAGCTATTACTTCGGCAGGCGGGCAAATGGAATTTACGTTCCGCGTTACCGTAACCTTTTTGGCGATAAGCGTAATTACCTGCGGGGTTTTGGCTACCAGGGGCAAGCAGGGCGCGACAGTTGGAGCCGCGGCATAGCGGAACTCAGCATCGGTGCCAGCATTAAAGAGGCTTTAACCGAACCGGGCGAGTGGAATATGTCGATACAAAGCTTTGGCGAAGTGCTGCCTTACCACGAAAATAAATTGACACTTAACAAAAGCCTAAAGGATAAATGGGGGCTTGCTACACTATCTGTCGACGCAGAACTTGGAGATAACGAACGGAAAATGGATGTCGATTCTCAAAATGATGCAGTTGAAATGCTGGAAATTGCCGGGTTAAAAGATGTTAAGGGTTATGTACGCCGAAACGTAATGGGCGCAACCCACGAAATGGGTTCGGCACGTATGGGGCACGATGCAAAAACTTCGGTTTTGAACAAACACAACCAGGTTTGGGATGCATTAAATGTATTTGTAACCGACGGCTCTTTTATGGCATCTTCATCTTGTGTTAACCCATCACTTAGCTACATGGCCTTTACAGCAAGGGCTGCACACTACGCCGTTGAACAGTTTGGCAAAAGGGGAATTTAGTAGGAGGCGCTATGATAAGTGTTATAAAGCGGCATTATTCGCCCTTGGCTTAGTAAATGCCGGATAATATTACAAAAAAGCTCTTTTTTAAGTAACTGAGCGCCTTTTTGTGTACCTAAATGAATAAATAGTGGACTAGTGTACTGCACTTGCACCGCTAATATTGCCCTCATAAACCAATTCAAAATTTATGAGGACAATTTACGCAACTATGATGTGTGTAATTTTCCTTTGCTTGGTTGCCGCAACAGCGCGGGCGCAGCAAAGGCAGGTTACCGGTGTAGTAACAGATCAGCAGGGAATAACCTTGCCCGGCGTTACCATCGCGTTAAAGGGCACATCCGCCGGGGTAGTATCAGATGCCAAAGGCGCTTTCTCCATTTTGCTGCCCGCCGGGCAAGCAACGCTTGTTTTTACATTTATTGGCATGCAAACCCGCGAAGTGCAGGTAGCGGCCAACCAAACCAAAGCAAATGTATCGTTACAAAACGCCAGTCGCGACCTTAACGAGGTTGTGGTTGTGGGTTACGGTACCACCAAAAAGAGCGATGTTACCGGCTCGGTAGGCTCCATTAAGGGCAGCGATTTAAACCGTGTGCCATCTGCCAATGTCGACCAGCTTTTACAGGGTAAAATTCC
>NZ_CAMLOV010000153.1 GCF_946481715.1 uncultured Mucilaginibacter sp.
CCATGCGTATTGATGCAACATGCGAAGTAATTAATGACCGATATAAGGAAGAACTGGCTATGTGGCGGTCGATAGGTAGGATAGGCTATCACTCACTTAATTCAAAGTAGCGGCATTTTAGGGCATTAATCAGGAGGTTTTCAACCGGAAATCGGCAAAATTCTGTAAGGTTATCTTCCATTGACTTAGAGTTCCTGTGAGCTATAGAATGGCAGCTTCTGATGAAATATTATTTCAATAGCAGTTCGCCTTGATACTATAAATCAAATGCAGCGGAAAAGAGGTCTGATTTATTGGTAACTTTACATTACCTACTACATGATAAGCCTCCTTAAACAAAATATCGCTAAACATATTTCTCTTTCTGAAAAAGAAACAGAAGAATTTTGCAATTTATTTCAACAAAAATCAATTAGAAGAAAAGATTTTTTATTGAGGGCCGGCGAAGTTTGCAGATTTGAAGGTTTTGTTACCAAAGGGCTTTTTCGTGTTTATCATATCGACCAGAATGGCTTTGATCAAATACTTTATTTTGCCGTTGAAAACTGGTGGATTACGGATATTGATAGTTTTACTAATGGTACGCCCTCACAGCTTTCCATTGAGGCATTGGAAGACAGCGAGGTGCTTTTAATTACAAAAAAGGACAAAGAATTTGCCTATACAAACCTACCTGAAATAGAAAAATTATTTAGGGTGATGACCCAAAAAACGCACGTTGCCCTGCAACGGAGAATGATAGATAATTTAAGTAAAACTGCCGACCAACGCTACCTCGATTTTATTGAAAAATATCCCCAGCTCTTCCAACGGCTATCCAATCTCCAGATTGCTGCATATTTAGGTATCAGCCACGAATTTTTGAGTAAGATCAGGCGAAAGATTTCCAGCCGAAAATAAGGTGTCCCGTATTTATTGAACTTGTTCAATGTTTTAAGGGTTAATAGCAAGCATCTTTGCTTCATCATTTAAATCAAAAGTCTGAAACAGGCTTTTCAACGGTATTACTAACCACTTTAATTTTATTCAAAATGGATGTACAGGCACAAAGTTTCAAAACAATTGAAGCAACCAACTTAAAACTGGAAATTTACAACGCATCAGAAAATGCCTTTGGTGTGGCATCGGTCATCGTATCCGGCAAAACCGATGCCGTGCTGATTGATGCGCAATTTACCCTGGCAGATGCTGAAAATATAGCACAGGAAATTAAAAATTCGGGAAAAAAATTAACGGCTATTTATGTTTCTCACGGCGATCCAGATTTTTACTTTGGCCTAGAAGTATTCAAAAAATACTTTCCTGAAGTAACGGCTTATGCTTCGCCGGCAACAGTTGAGCATATTAAGGCAACCGCTCAAAAGAAATTAGATGTTTGGGGTGGCCAACTGGGCAGCAAAGTAACCTCAAATGTTATTTTACCGCAGGTATTAAAAGGCAACAGCATCGAGCTGGAAGGCCAGAAATTAGAAATTGTGGGCTTAGAAGAATTCCCGGCTAAAACTTTTGTATGGATACCTGCTATCAAAGCCGTTATAGGCGGTATCAACATCTTCGGAACCACATTTAATTTATGGATGGCTGATGCACAAACAGCAGATGCCCGTAAACAATGGATTACTGTTTTAGATAAAATTGAAGCATTGCACCCGGCGATCGTAATCCCTGCCCATGCCAATAGCGCAAGTCCGTTTGATATCAGTGCTGTTAAACATACCAAAACCTATATCCAATTTTACGAAGACGCTTTGAAAACCAACAAAACCTCAACGGCATTGGTTGCGGCTATAAAAGCAAAATATCCTGCGCTTACTTTTGAAATAGCCTTGCAGATTGGCGCGAAAGTAAACACCGGCGAAATGAAATGGTAAAATAAGCAATTCTGTTCAACCTGGCAGTGCTTATTGTGCTGCCGGTTTGTGCCGTAATCAAAAGAAAATGAACAATTTAGAAATTGTAAGAAGCACCTATGAAGGCAAAACTTCCGAGGAAAATGGTAGAAACCTGGCTAAATACGTAGCCGATAATATCAGCTGGACAGAGGCCCATGGCTTCCCTTATGGCGGAACATACATCGGCCTGGATAGCATCACCAAAAATGTTTTCAGCCGCCTGGGTAGTGAATGGATTGATTATAAATTCACACCCGAAGACTATGTGGCCAACGACGATAAGGTGGTAACCTACGGTACCTATACCGGGACTTATAAAATTACCGGCAAACCTTTTAAAGCAAGGGTGGCCCATGTATGGAAACTAAAAGATGGAAAAATTACAAGCTTCGAACAATTTGTAGACAGCAAGCCAGTGATTGATGCCATTGAGGAATGACTATAACGTTGATTAACTGTAAAGTTCATTTGCTTACCGGCAACAGTTGGTTTCTTTACTGATGTTGCCACTTGTGGTAGATTATTTCTTTTCAGGCAACACTGATATGCGTTAACGCTATATTTACCGTTGATGAAAAAGCTTAAAATTAAAGCGGTAGGCCTTCTGTTGTTCTGTTTGTTTACCACACCGTCCATAGGGCAGGTTAAATGGCCGGCCGGTCAATTGCTTCCTTCTTTCCCGGCGCCTGCGCAGGTTCAGGATCTGATTATGCTCAGGGAAAGCGCCTCAACCTCTTCGGCAGAAATGTACTTGTTTGCATCATTAAAGGGGATTGTAAACCGCACCGAACCACGTATTTTCTCGTATGAGGGTGATGCCTTAGCCGAAGGGCCGCATACTTGGCTGCAGTCGCTGGGTTTGAAGTGGACCGAACCTGCCGACAAGTGGAACCTGATCACTAAATACCGGAGCGAAATTTCGGGGCTGATCGTTTACGATTCTACGCAGGTGCATACCGTTAACCTGGCCACGATGCTTGCAAAAAGCAAAGGCGCATTAATTGCTTCGCCGTCATTATTGCCCAAATTAACTGCAGCTCCTTATAATTTGCCCATATTGCTTGATCTGCGTGGGAAATTTAATGGTAAGCTGGCCGTTTATCAATCGCTCTATGATACCTATTGGCCGCAGCTCGACCACCGTTTGCTGATCGGGCTGAACCCGGAGGCCCATAAAGCCGTCCTTCGCGAATATGCAGTAGCCCTGGGTGCCGCAGTAATATGGCTCGACCCCAAAATAACAGGGGAGAGCGAGCTGCTAAACAAATTTCTGTCATCCATGTCTCCCGGTGCAAGCTTCATGGGCTGGTGGCCGGAGGAAGCGCCGGGCGTGGAACGCGCCTCGAAGTATGGTATTGCAACCATCGCAAGCGATTGGTGCACAAACCTAACCGTACACAGCGGCACATCCCGGGTGGTACATGTAAAACCAGTTCCACCAAAGCCGGCACTTAAAAATAAAATATACGTTGCGTTTATATTAAGCGACGGGGATAATTTACAATTCATCGAGCACTCGATGCGGAAACTTTGGGATAACCCCGACCGGGGTACTGTGCCGATGGGGTGGACCGTGTCGCCGGCTATGCTGGATGCTATGCCCGGCGCGCTTAACTATTTTTACCAAACCTCCACCGCCAATGATAACCTCATTTCCGGGCCTTCGGGCTATGGGTATACTTATCCAAATAACTGGACTGATGAAAAATTGCTGAAACAGTTTGTTGCCAAAAGCCAGGACTATAACAACCGTGCCGGACTAAGGGTGATCACTATCTGGAACACCATCACCGGCAGTATTAACCCTAATGTTGGAAAGATATATGCCAGCCAGGCAAAATCGCTGCTTGGTCTAACTGCCCAGAACACAGGAGGCGGGCTCACTATCTATAACGAAAGCTTGCCCGGAATGGCGCTTAGCTGTAACTACTGCACAACGGAACAGGCCATGAAAGACCATATTGCCAGGGCTGCCGCGGGTTGGGATAAAACATCGCCACGGTTCGTGATCATACAAGCGCAACCCTGGACCAATATAACGCCAACAAGTTTTAAAAATGTAGCTAATTCACTCAGCAAAGATTATGTGGTTGTTCGCCCGGACCACCTTTTTCAGCTTATTCGGGAGGAAAAAGGCCTGCCGGTCAACCCGAAGTAGAAATACAAAAACGCTGTTGGCAACAACACCAACAGCGTCAAAATTATTCGTTGTTTGCAAAGTTTAATTTACCGCTTACAAACTCGCGTCAAATTCCACTATCCATTCAATGCCATATTTATCCCTAAACATGCCGGCATACGTACCCCAGGGGCCATCGCCAATGGGGCCTTCAACCTCTCCGCCTGCTGATAGCCCGTTAAATATCTTGTCGGCTTCTTCGCGGCTGTCTGCACTCACGGTTATTTTCGACCGGTTCTCGGCTTCGTTTACCCGGCCCATAAATTCGGGTACATCGTTGGCCAATAACGCATTGTTTTTACCAATAGGTAAAGCAATATGCATTATTTTGTTTGCCTCAGCTTCTGGTACCGAAAATTCGGCACTTGCCAGGTCTTTAAAACGGATGATCTTGGTGAACTCGCCACCAAAAACTGATTTGTAAAAGGTGAATGCTTCTTCGGCATTGCCGTTAAAGTTGATCCAGGGGTTAATTGCTCTCATAATTTTTATGTTTGTTTTGTTAATTTTCTTTTTAGCCCTTGTTGGGTGTTGTCACCAACAAGCCGACGTTATTTCTCCGATGACGCTTTCAATAATTCTTCCAGGTTCTTCAAGGTTATAGTGAAACCTATTTTGAAGCCTTCCAGCAATTTCTCCAATCGTTCAAACGATTCGTTGTAAATGTGGATCCGCACGGTTGTTACACCGTTTTGTTCGCTGAAGTTGTGATCCCATTCTGAGCCCGGTAATTCCCGGTTTTCGTTTTCGTCCGCAAACGCGTTGTACATCTTAAAATTAGTTTTAGGCGAAATGGAAGTATATTCCTGCACTGCCCAGCGCTCTTGCCCGTCGGGGCTTATCATCGCGTAAAACCGTCGCCCGCCTACTTTAAAATCCGAATACTTTGTTTTGGCGCGCATTGGCGCTGGTGCGCCCCATTGGTCCAGTAATTCTGCTTTGGTAAAAGCATCCCATACCAGGGATTGCCCTGCGTTAAATTCCCGGGTTATCAATACCGTTTTCGCTGCTTTGTCAACGTTAAAATCAAATAGCAAATCGTTGTTCATTATTTCTGTTCTTTAAGTGATGATAATAGTCCGTCGAGTTGGTTAAATTGTGTTTCCCAGTTTTTCCTGAACTGAGCTACCCAGATGTCGAATTCCTGCATTTTTTTTGCGTTAAAGTGATAGTAGATTTCCCGACCGCTCTGTTCGGGCCTTATTAATTCGCATTCGTGTAATACTTTTATATGTTTTGATACTGCTTGCCGGCTCATGTCAAAATTTTCGGCCATGGCGTTTGGCGTTAATGCTTTAAGGGCAATTAAAGTTAAAATGGCCCGGCGTGTAGGGTCGGCTATGGCCTGGAATATATCTTGTTTCATGTCTTAATAGTCAAATACGCAACTTGTAGGTTGCAAATATATATGCAACTTTTGAGTTGCGCAAATTTATTTGAAAAAAGTCTGAGAGGAGAGTAGGGCGAAACCTATTACAATGTCGTTTACAAATAAATGAGAGAGCAACAGCCGGCAGGTGCTGTATTGGGATTCGAACCCTACCGCTTACGCGGTTTCAACCGGATGAAGTATCACCAGCCTACGGCATCTTTCAAATTTTTAAAAAGGGCTAAAAGCAACATGTGTATTTTTTTCTGAACTACTTGTGAAATTAATCACCGGCCGGATTTGAACCGACGTCCTTCCGCCTGTAGCGGATGTTCTAACCGATGTAGCACCTGTTTACGGCACCTTTTAAGTTTTAAAAGAAGAGCTACAATTAACCAGCGTTTGGTTTTTGCGTGACAGGCGAAGTAACGCTGATCCACGGCATCTTCTTTATTTCTTAAGGGCGATGGGCAATATGCGCAGAGCCAATAGGCTAACTGCTCTACCAACTGAGCTACAATGGATTGCTCCAAAGACCGGGATCGAACCGGCGACACGAAGTAACGCACATTTACGGCACCTTAATATTTAAAAAAAGAAAGGTTAAAAGCAACAAGTGAAATGCACCTTTCGGTGCTCCTGCTCTAACCAAACTGAGCTACATTGGCCTAAACCAATGGCCGGACTTGAACCGGCGACCTGGACGTTAAATGCGAAGTAACACTTATCTACGACACCTTCTTTTATGTTTTATAAGGAGCAACAGGCGAACGCGGGACGGGGGCTCGCTTGTGAGGACTCGAACCTCCAGCACAGCTTGCGCCACACTGCCCACCCCCTTCATGAGCGAAGTAACCCGTTTCTACGGCATCCCTACTTTTTAATCTCTTTTAAAAGTATGGGGCGTTAGCACCCCTATACTTGGTTTACAGTTCTATATCGTTAATAGCATCTAATGCCGAGCCTCCGTTTTCCAAAGCAGCTAACACCTCAAAAACTTTGTCGCTCCAGCCGGCTACGAGGTAAACATCGTTACGCAATACCTTAAGCGGCGCCTGGCCGTAGCCTTTCAGGTCGAACAGGTAGAGTTTCGCATTTGGCGATACCTCTGCCTTGTAGCGCAACCATAAAGGCTGTATGTGATCGCCTGTAGTTGATGAGCTATTCCATAACTGCGCATCGGTAAATAGAAACACCTTGTCTAACTGCGCGCGGCGCTGCAATATATCCTTAATAACCAAGTAGCCATTTGTGCTGTAACCCACCTCGCCCTCGCGGCGATAAAACTCCTGTACGTTACCTAAGATGTTACTACGCGGCACCACAATGGTTTTCCAGGTATCGCCAAACATACCAACCTCTACGTTTTTACA
This sequence comes from uncultured Mucilaginibacter sp., assembly GCF_946481715.1. The sequence goes on from NZ_CAMLOV010000153.1 coordinate 6,814, forward strand.
GCGACTTTGCAACAGCATGACCAGCATTAGCCCCAAATCATACAGCAGGATTTTGCTTTTAGCCGATACCGGCGTTTGCATCGATCCGGAAACATCGCAGGCCAGCAGCACCCGGGTTTCATAACCGAAGCCCTTTATATTCGCGGCGCTTGCCTTTACGGCATTTTCCAAAGCATCCAGCAACTGGCCGGTGTAGCCGTTGTTTCCCAAAAGCACGGCACCCAGCTTTTTAGTCAGACTTTTTACAGGCCGCATTGTTTCCATTGCCGTCAGTTCGCGGTACGCAGCCAGATAACGGAACGGAAACTGCTTTGCCTTAGCCACCTCATCCGCATCGGCTAAGCGGGCGCACACTTTTTCAAAGTGCGCAAAGTTTATACCGGCTTCCTGTATGTTGCGCAAGTTACGCAGCAAGGCCATGTAGCCCAGCTTATCGCTATCTATCAGCTCTTCCCATTTAGCGCGGAACGCCAAAGCTTTAGCCTCTTCGCTATCAAAATTTAGCTGACCTAAGGCAGACAATTCGGTTTCCCACGTGTAGGGCGTTTGCAGGCCGCCGTTCACTATTTTGTTGAATAACAACTGCTGCAATTCGTCCTTTGCTTTTGGGTGAACCAAAAACAAGGCATCGCGCAGTTTAATAGCGCCGTCGCGGTTGTATTTGCCAAACTGGTACTCATCGAAACGGTTGAACGCGGTACACAAACCTTTTTGCAATTGCTTGCTCAGGCGGTTCAGTTTTTTAGTGCCGGTACGCTTGTTCAGCAATTGGTAACAAGCCAACAACTCAGTGATCTCATCGGCACGGCCGATAACCCCATCGGTAACCCGGGCGACCAGGTTGTCGCCCGAGTGCAGATTAGCCAATTCGGTAACCAATACCAGCGGTACCGAGCGCATGTACATTTTAGTGCGGGCATAAACAGCCAGCTTCCCTACAAATTCGGGTTTGCACTCATATATTAATTTGCGCAGGCGTTCCATACGCGCTTCGTCCTTTTCATAAAAAGAGTCGTTTAAGCTCCAGGTAACCACGGCGGTGTACAGTTCCATTTCGGGCGACAGCACAAAGGCTTTTTCGCCGGCATGGTTAACGGTCTGGCTTTTTAATTTGCTTAACAGGTTGAATTTCATCATTTACTCCTTTCTTTTTGTTTGTTGATACAAAGGAATAGGGCTACTGCGCAGTGTATTTGCGCAGGTGAAATTATTTGCAAATTATTTTTTGATCGAGATAAAATGAGCGGAATTAATTTAAAAAATAATCCCCGGTTTAATCTTTATCTTAATTTAATGTCTTTTTGGTTAATTTGCGACACAAAAACCATCTTACATGAAAAAACAATTAATTACTTATTACCTCGCTTTAACAACGTGCATGCTAACAGGCATTAACGCACATGCGCAATTTGGCGGCCTTGGCAAAAAACTGCTGGACAAAGGCACCGAGGTTGTATCCGGCGGCGGGCTGAACAAAATATTGAAACAGCCGCAAGCCATTACCACCAATTTTCAGGACGTTGACAAGAAAGGATCTAAACCGCCATCGTTCATCGAAGGCAAGGAGCCCCAGCCTTTGTACTTGTTACCCAAGGCGCCAACGGGCGGCTTTAAACTTTGTGAAGGCTTTTACGAAATGACCAACAAAAGCTATTGCCTGCACGCCGGTACCCGCGGCCCAAGCAGTGGCGATGGTTATATGCTGGCACCCGTACTGGGGCCCAAAAAGGATGTAGTTATCCTGATACTGAAAAATGCCGAAAAGCATCCCGAGGTTGCCCAGCGCAGTATCCAGGTATTGCTTTGGGCCATTATTGCCCGCACCCGCTTTGTTGATATGGGCAACGATATTAAGCTTACTGCAAGCACCCTCTTAACGCCGCAGCAACTGCTGATGCTGGAGGGAGGCGCACTTGGCGTTTTGCCTGCAAGCCTGATGGATAAAGCCAAAGGGGAGTTACCCCCGGCTGTGCAGGCGGTGTTTGAAGCCGAGAACAATATCCGCAGGCTTGCTGCATCCGGCTCATCATCATACGAAGACATGGAGAAATACGCCGTGCTCGCCGGCCTGGCTCCGCAACCCGACCCGGAAGTACCCTCGGGCATATGGAGCCTGCACCCGGATGGGTATTATATCCGCTTTATCCCCAGCGGCTACTCGGTTACCAAAACACAAATTTATGTGCCAAAAGAGCTTGTGGCTACCAAGCCCGACCTGGTGTACGATGCCCCCAACGGCATAGCCTGCCCCGCAAATGTAGGTTCGCAGCGGCTGGCACAAACTAATGAACCCCTGCACCCCGATTACACCCAAAAGCTGAAAACCGTTTGCTATAGTAAATAAGTCTACCGCCGGGTAGTGATGAGCCACCCGGCGGTTCGCTGTAAAGTTGTTGGTGACTTAGCCACCTGCGTTGCATTACTGTTGCAAATAGTAATGCCAACCTGTACATTAGGTGTTTTATTGCTTAGTACACCTTTACACATGACCAAAAATGGAAAACGCAATTTCTAAGTTAAAACAATACCGGTTGCTGCAGCTTTTTACAATCGGGCTGCGCTACGTTCTTGGTTCGGCTTTTGTGTATGCCAGCATCTTTAAAATTGAAGGGATAAGGTTTATGCCTAAACCGGGCGAAAATACGGCAGCCGGCACGCTGGCGCACTTTTTTGAAGCCATGTATCAGGCAGGTATCTACTGGCACTTTATTGGCTGGGGGCAGCTCATCGCGGGGTTTTTGCTCATGTCGCAGGCATTTAGTACGCTGGGGGCGGTGGCATTCTGTCCCATCATCCTCAATATTTTCGTTATCACCATTTCGTTCAATTCGCCCGGCATTTTACTGGTAACCACATTAATGCTGGTGGCAAATGCCTACCTGCTTTTATGGGACTGGAATAAGTTGAAATTCATCGTGCTGCCCGGGCAGCAGTTGTATTTTGATGATAACGCAGCGTTTTCCAAATGGAAAGGTTGGATGTACGGGGGCCTGCTCTTATTCGTGGCTGTTGTTTCCTTTCGGTTATTTCAAATACATCATTGACGCCTTTGTTTGTTGATGCCTTTGTTTTGTTGACACCAACAAACCACTAAAGTGGAACCGATGCTTGCAGATTGGATTTTTCGGCAAATGGATAGCATCACGTAAAGTTATTGGTGACAATACAACAAAGGCAGGAGCGGTTTGCCGGGCTTAACAGGCTATTCGTTTGCCTCATCGCCTTCCTCCGGGTGCTCTTCGAAGTATTCGCGGGCCTTTTTCAGGCCGGTGGCTATGGCAAGGCCTTCATCGCCGCTTTCTTTTATTATCTCGTTGGCAATTTCCACCGCCTTTTGGCGCAGCTTTGGTGGTTGATTTTTGTAAGATGGCGGGTAATCTCCGTTATACCAGGGCATAAAACCTCCTTTTTTAGATAACAACTAAACGGGAGGTTTGGTTTAACAGAGAAGCATTAATCGGTTAGCATGCCATTTACAGGCATCGCGGTTTGGTGTGACAACACCACCAAAGGCGGAACCGCGGGAACGCCTACCGATTATAAATTTGCTTTTAACAAAAGCTTATTAACACCCCTTGTTGAAGTGCATAGAATTGTATACATTTAGCTGCTCGAAGGCAGGTGTGCGGGACAACATTCGCGATAGAGGGTTTTATCCTATCATTTCAGCATAAAATACACGGAATAAATAAGGCAGCTTTTTACCCCGGTATTTTTAAAAATGCCTCTACTGATGAAATTTGCAGGTTTTTATACGCCTTTGACCATAAAAAAAATTAATTTGAATGATTTTTAAAATAATATTTATAAATATTATTAGTAATTAGTTTATTATTCAAATTTGTCGTAACTTTATTAACTATTGAGAAACCCTTATCCTAATTAACCATATATGAAGACACTTGGAAAAAAGATCCGGTTGTTGCGCCACCAAAAAGGATGGAGCCAGGAAGAAGTAGCTAAGAGATTAGATATTTCTATCCCTGCTTTTTCTAAAATTGAAACCGGAATTACTGACATTAACCTTTCTCGCCTGGAGCAGATTGCTGCCCTGTTCGAGATGTCGGTAGTGGCGTTGCTTACTTATAACGAAACGGAGCAGGATCAGAAGATCGCTACCGAACTGGAGAACGTCAATAAAAAATTGATGGACAGGGAAACAGAAGTTATAGATCTGCAGAAAAAAGTTATTGAGCTTTTTGAAGAATTAAGGCACAAAAAAGTTACTGCATAAATTTTTAGGCCCGGGGACAACTATTTTCCGGGCCCGAAAATACAACGCATCGTTAAATGCCTTTTGCCAAATGTAGCGCCCACCGCTGCGTGCATGGCTATCATTTTGTTATTAAAATCGCCCACCCAGGATAATTCCAGCTCATCGTACTGCTTAAGGGGCAAAACATACTCTTTTAGTTTGATGAATATTGCCGACTCGAGCCCATGGTTTTGGAATTTTTGTTTGGTACCCATTACAATAGCCCGCATGCGCGATACGCCCCGCCACCTGCGGTAAACAAATATCAGCTTACCTATCAAATTCAGTTTGCCGTTTAATGGTTTTATCATTTGGTTGGCATCGGGCAATATCACAATAAAGGATGCCGGCTCGTTATTGATGTAGGCAAACCAAATCAGCCGCTCCTCCATTATCGCCTTCATTTTCTCAAAGCTTTCTAAAATGGTGGCCTGGTTTATGGGTACAAAGTTTTCAAAATCCTGCCAGCCATCGTTATATATCTCCAAAAAATCGGCGGCATACTTGCCAATCTGCTTTGCTTTAAAATGCTCGAAACTATAGCCCGGTTTTTTGATAACCCAATTGGCTATTTTGGTAAACCGTTCCGAAAATGGCTTGTGCACATCCAAATGGTTGGTTATTTGCTCGTAAAGGGTTTTAAAACCATAATCCTCAAAAAAAGCTTTATAGTAGGGCGGGTGGTAGTTCATGCCGTAGGAGGGGGGCGTAAAACCTTCTACCAGTAAGCCCCAAAAATTGTCGTTCTCGCCAAAATTTATCGGGCCGTCCATAGCCTCCATCCCCTTTGCCTGTAGCCAGGCCTTTGCGGTATCAAAAAGTAAAAACGCGGCTTCCTTGTTGTCAATGCACTCAAAAAAGCCCATGCCGCCTGTTGGCTGCTCGTAATTATAGGCTTTCTTTTCGTTTACGAAGGCAGCCACACGCCCAATCAGTACGCCTTTATCATCGCTAAGCAGCCACCGCGTAATTACCCCATGTGTATGGAAGTTGTTTTTTGCAGGGTCGAATACGGCTTCGATATCATTATCTAAGGGGCAAACCCAATTATCGTCGTTTTTGTAAATAACGCGGGCAACTTGCAGGAACGCCTTTTTATCGGCCTTGCTTTTTACTTCGGTTATAGTCATTAGGTAAAATTTTTGTCCTTTACAAAAAAAGCATCCAGCGGGCTACTGAATGCTTTGAAAAAATATGTTCATGCGGCGGCCTTAGTCGTCGTCTTCGTCGTCATAAGGGTCAAAAGTTTCGAATCTTCCCAGGTCATCGTCCAGTGGGATATCTTCATCAAAGTCATCATCGTCGTCTGCTACTTTTTTGCCCGGCGTTACGTCATCATCCAAGTCGTCATCGTCGTCGTCGGCTATTTTTTTGGTAACAGGTTTTTTTGGAGTTGCCATTTTAATAAATGTTTATTTGTTAAAATTTTTGTCGGTTAACCTAATTGTTTTTAAATGTAAAGGTTGTTGTTGAATAATCAGCTTATTAAGAGTAAAAATAACTAAAATCACTTTTAATAAAAATATCTTTTGAATTTATTCTGAGGGGTCGCCAATAGTACTGTTGCTTTCTGTAAATTCCTTTAGCTGTGGCAGTTCGGTGATATTGTTTATGCCAAAATAGTCCATAAAAAGGCTGCTGGTGCCGTAGAGGATAGGTTTGCCAACGCTTTCGGCCTTGCCGGTAATCGCAATCAACTCTTTTTCCAGGAGTTTTTGTATCGAATAATCGCAGTTTACGCCGCGTATTTGCTCCACATCCAGCTTGGTTACGGGTTGCTTATACGCAATAATTGCCAGGGTTTCCAAAGCTGCCTGGCTCAGTTTCTTTTTAGAGCGCTGTAGTTGCAACAGGCTGATAACCGGGTGGAACTTTTTTTTGGTGAGGAACTGATACCCGTTATTGATCTTCACCACCTCGATAGCGTACTGGCTTTCGCCATATTTTGCCCGGATGGCATCTATATGGGTGTTTACCTCATCGGCAGTAAAATCATGCTCAAACGCCGCCTGCAGGCAATACAGTATCTCTTCTGTACGGATACCCTGTTCTGACGCGAAAATGAGTGCCTCAATGTATTGCCCGATATCTTCCATGCGCTGCAAATATATAATTTAAGCGGAAAGAGGGGAAGGCGGAATTTAGAAAGTCAGTGAAGTCCGAAAGAAAGATATCGAATTATTCGATGTTCAACATTCGGCGTTCGATATTCAAAAATCAAACCCAGTGGTGCGCCTCTATCTCATCGGCAAGCAGGTTTAAAACCTCCGGGTCTACTACGCCGGTATCCTTACAAATATGCAGGATATGGTGCTCATCCGGGTTAAAACCGGCAACTAATTCGCCGTTGTGGAACACATCAAACTTGCAATGCATATGCTCGTGATGCGGATAATCGTTTATCTCGAACTGGAAAGTTTCGTCGTCTTTGGTGATGCTGAGGATGTGGCTTTTCATGATAGATTAACAGGAGGGGAGGGGAGATTGTTTGCTTACAATGCATTGCATCGATTCTTCCCAACGTTCTTGCGAGGTACGAAGCAATCTCTACGTTTGCAGATCCGGATTTGCAAAGCTGCTCTGCTCACCGGGAGATTGCTTCGTACCTCGCAATTGTAAAGGTCAGATAATTCGGTAACAGAATTAGCTTTATATAACAA
>NZ_CAMLOV010000154.1 GCF_946481715.1 uncultured Mucilaginibacter sp.
TTTACGCCTGGCAGGTGCTGAATAAAAAAGCCTTAAAAAGCGAGCCGTACAGCCCGAGCCCGCGTTATTTCTTACCAAGGGTAATTGTTGCACCCGAAACGTTTATGTATGGCAACATTAACGGCTCGTTTAACAACTGGGCAGGGATGGGTAATTGGATAAACGAAAAACTTTTATTTAAACGCGGTGATGTGTCCGCGCCTACAGTAGCGTATTTAGCAGAGCTTACAAAAGGTATAACCGACCCCAAACTAAAAGCGCAAAAGGTGTATGAATACATGCAGCAAAAAACGCATTATGTTAGCGTGCAGGTAGGTATAGGCGGGTATCAACCCTTTTTAGCCTCGGAGGTGGATAGGACGGGTTATGGCGACTGTAAGGCACTGGTAAACTATACAAAAGCTTTGTTGGATGCAGTGGGCATAGAATCGTGGTACTGTATTGTTAATGCCAACCATGATTATAAGATAAGTTTTGCTACCGATTTTGCCAGTATGGGCCAGGCAAACCATGTTATACTTTGCCTGCCTTTTAAAAATGATACAACTTTTTTGGAGTGTACCAGTCAAAAAATACCCTTTGGTTTTTTAAGCGATTTTACGGATGACCGTACGGTACTTGCTTGTACCCCGCAAGGAGGGAAACTGATGCACACGCCTGCTTATAGCGCCCAGGCAAACCGACAGGAACGTAAGGCGGTTTTCGTCATTGACAGTAACGGTTTACTTACCGGCAGCATTAATACAGTTTTTAAGGGCATACAATACGATAACCGCGAAGATATGCTGGACGAACCGGCCACCGAACAGCGTAAGATGTTCCCGAAATTTTACCCGGTTATTAATAACCTCGACATTGAGAGCTATAACTTTAAGCAGGAAAAACAGCAGTTGCCGTCCATTACAGAAGACATCAAATTAAATGCCCGCGATTTTGCTACCATGGATAACGGTAAGTTCTATTTCTCGCTAAATCCTTTAAACCGCACTGGCCGTGCGCCACGGGATGTGCGCAACCGCGTAACTCCTTTATATATTAACCAGGGTTATACCGATGATGACGAAATAACTTACAAACTACCTACCGGCTACAAACTGGAGTTTAACCCGATGGATTTATCGCTGGATAAACCGTTCGGCAAATTCACGGTAACGATGTCTGTTAATGGCGATCAGCTAAAGTTTAAAAGGCACCTACAACTTAAAGAAGGCACTTACAACAAAGAGCTTTACAGCGAACTGGTGGATTTTTACCAAAAGATAGCGGATGCCGATAATTACAATGTGTCCCTGGTTAAAAACTGATCAGCTGAAGATGATGATGCCCAGGATAATGCCTACAATCATGATGATATAAAGCATGATCTCGGTACCGGCAAAACGCTTGTATTTAGTCCAGAAAGAGTAATCTTGTTTGGGTTTTTCCATACAGTCACAAAAATATACAAATTATAATAGGATGAATATAAAAGAAGAGGAAGAGATAAAGAAGGAGTTTCAACTGGAGCGCGTAATCCTGTTCAGCGATGCGGTTTTTGCAATCATTATTACCATAATGGTGTTAGAGATAAAACTCCCCGAGGGGCTGCGCCATGCCGAAAGGAAAGAAATAAAGCATGCTTTGTTTGAATTGGCGCCAAGGCTTTTCGGGTATGTTACCGCTTTCTTTTTTGTAGGGATGTTTTGGCTAAAACACCTTAAAACATTCAGCTATTTAAAAGATTACAGTAAAGGGCTCATCATCTGGAATTTAGTATTCCTCTTCTTTATTTCGCTATTTCCGTTCGGCGTTTCGGTAATGACAGAAACCTTAGGACCAAGCAACACGATAGGTATCTTTATCTATTTTAATGTAATAGCATTCAGTATACTGGGGCAAACTCTGTTAACGCGGTACCTAATCATGAATGCAGCTACCCTTTGTATTAAACCGAATCAAATAGAAACCAATTTACAATGGAAGGTGCAGCGCATGAACTTCGTGACGCTGCCGTTGTTATTTGCTTACGTTGCATCATTTGTTTATTACGAAGTAAACACTCAATTTATTAGCTTTGGTTTTATCGTTTGGGCCTTGGTAATGACCCGGTTGCGCCGTAAATATTACCCGGGAGATACCAACGATGAGCCGATAATAAAAAGGTTGTTTGCCTCACGGAAACGTAAACCCACAATTACTACGCCCCTCGCTGAAACAGTAACTGAGTAATTTACTTAGTTTCCCGAAGCGGTAAGTGCGGGTTCTGACACCGAGCCTGCGCGGGAGAAGTATTGGTATATACCATTATCGTGAAGTTTTACAATAACTACACCCCGGCGGGTGCTGGCATGTACAATATAGCCGTTTTGCAAATATACGCCTACGTGGCTAAACTGTTTGCCATCAAAATCGAAGAACACCAGATCGCCTTCTTTTAGTTCTTCCTCGTATTTGCGTTTGATGCTGTTTACCTGCATGGCGCAAGTACGCGGAACAGGTGTATCATAAACCTGCAATTGCAGCAAAAACACCAGGCCCGAGCAATCGATGCCATCCTTATCCAGGCCACCAAAGCGGTAAGGTGTACCCATCCATTCATCAATAAAGCTGTACAGCCTGCCGTTTTGTATATCGTTACGTTTTTGGCCCATTAAAGCGGCGTATTTATCGGCAATTTCCTTGTCTGGTTTTACCATAATGTACGGTCCGCGGCGCACAGGTACTGAGAACTGCCCGTTGCTATTCCTAACCGTTAGTTTACGCGAATGGCAGCTTAAAAGTACTACGGCAGCAAAAATGAAGGCTAAATTGGTATAGCGTTTTAAAAACATGCACTAAAGATATTGTTAAAGGCAAAAACGTTATAGGAGATGTTATAAACATATTAACAGATGAGCGCATTGATGTGCAGATTTCAAATGTGCAGGTTTGCAGATTACACGCAAAATAAAATCGCCTGCACCGGACTGCTCAAGTCAAATCTGAACATCTGAAATTTGCACATTCGCACATCTTCTATCCTTTTATCACCCGTTGTATCTCATCCAATTTCATCAACGCCTCCACCGGGGTAAGGGTGTTTACATCCAGGTTGTTTAGTGTGTCGCGGATCTTCACCAACACGGGGTCATCTATGGAGAACATCTGCATTTGTACGGCCTGCTTTTGAACTTTGCGGATACTTTCCTTAATATGTTCCCCGCCTGTACGCTCGTTTTCCAGTTTTTTTAATATCTCGTTGGCGCGGCTTAGCACTTTTTGAGGCATCCCCGCAAGCTTGGCCACGTGGATACCAAAGCTATGCTCGCTGCCGCCCGGCACCAGCTTGCGCAGGAAAATGATCTGCTGCCCAACCTCTTTTACCGATACATTAAAATTTTTGATGCGGTTGAAACTATTGCTCAACTCATTCAACTCGTGATAATGCGTTGCAAACAGGGTTTTCGCGCGGGCCGTGGTTTGATTATGAAGATATTCGGCTATAGACCATGCGATAGAGATACCATCGTATGTAGAAGTGCCGCGGCCTATCTCATCTAACAGAATAAGGCTTCTGTCTGATAAATTGTTTAAGATGCTGGCCGTTTCGTTCATCTCCACCATAAAGGTTGACTCGCCGGAGGACAAGTTATCCGATGCCCCTACCCTTGTAAATATCTTATCAACCAAACCTATTGAAGCAGCTTTAGCGGGCACAAAGCAGCCCATCTGCGCCATCAGCACAATAAGCCCGGTTTGCCTAAGCAGGGCCGATTTACCCGCCATGTTTGGCCCGGTAATAATGATGATCTGCTGCGAATCCGAATCGAGCAATACATCATTGGTAATGTATTCCTCGCCAAGTGGCAGGTTTTTTTCTATCACTGGGTGCCGGCCGCCCTTAATATCCAGCACACGGCTGTCGTTCACGTTCGGCTTTACGTAATAGTTTTTTATGGAGATGGCAGCAAAGTTAAGCAGCACATCCAAACGGGCAATCAGCTGCGCGTTCAGCTGTATAGGTTTAATGTATTCTGCAAGTGCATACAGCAGATCATTATACAGCTTGGTTTCCAGTACCAATATCTTTTCTTCGGCGCCTAATATCTGCTCCTCGTATTCTTTAAGTTCTGGCGTTATGTAACGCTCCGCGTTAACCAGCGTTTGCTTGCGGATCCATTCCGTTGGCACCTTATCCCGGTGGCTGTGGGTAACTTCGAGGTAATAACCAAAAACGTTATTGAACGATACTTTCAACGACGGAATGCCTGTAGCTTCTGCCTCGCGTTTTTGTATCTCCAGTAAATAACCTTTTCCGCCAAAGGCTATTTTACGCAGCCTGTCCAGTTCCTCGTTAATACCTTCGTTCATCACCGAACCTTTTACCATCATTACAGGTGGCTCGGGGTGCAACTCGCGGGCTATTCTTTCGCAGATGGTGGCGCAGGGGTTTAGTTGTTCGCCTATAGCCCTCAGCGGCTCACTTTCAGATGCTTCTGTTATTTTTTTTATTTCGCTAATGGCCAGTAGAGCTTTTTTAAGCTGGCAAACCTCGCGCGGATTGGCCCGTTGCAAGCCTATTTTTGAGATAAGCCTCTCCAGGTCGCTTATCTGGCGGATGTATTGTTGCAGGGTTTCGCGCAGCTCTTCCTCTGCAATAAAATATTCTACCACACCCAGACGGTCGTTTATAGGCTTTATTTCCTTCAGCGGCATCACTATCCAGCGGCGCAGCAAGCGAGCGCCCATGGGTGAGCAGGTATGGTCGAGTACATCAACAAGTGTTTTCGCATTCTCGTTATGAGAACCTACCAGTTCCAGGTTACGTATACTGAACCGATCCAGCCACAAATACCGGTCTTCCTCTATTCTGCCAATAGCGCTGATGTGTTGCAGGTTGCGGTGCTCGGTCTCGTTGAGGTAATGCAGGGCAACGCCTGCTGCCACAATGCCCAAATTCAGCTTATCAATACCAAATCCTTTTAAGGATTTTACGCCGAAATGTTTCAGTAGCGTTTCTGTGGCATAATCGCCGCTATAGGGCCAATCGTCCAGCGTATAAGTGTAAAAGCGGTCGCCGTAGTGCTCTTTAAAATCGTGTTGCCGGCTTTTGGGGAATATCACTTCGCTGGGCGCGTAACTTTGCAGCAGTTTGTCTATATAATTAGGATTACCCTGTGCAGCTAAAAACTCTCCTGTGGAAATATCTATCAGTGCAATACCGATGCTATTTTTCTCAAAATACAACGAGGCGAGGTAGTTATTGCTCTTTTGCTGCAGGATATTATCGCTGATGGCCACGCCGGGGGTAACCAGTTCGGTAACGCCGCGCTTAACGATGGTTTTGGTTGTTTTTGGGTCTTCCAGCTGGTCGCAAATAGCTACGCGCTGCCCCGCGCGTACTAATTTTGGAAGGTAGGTTTCCAGCGAATGGTGCGGGAAGCCGGCCAGTTCGATAAAGGTAGCTGCGCCATTGCCACGGCGGGTAAGCACAATACCCAAAATTCCAGCTGCTTTTATAGCATCCTCGCCGAAGGTTTCGTAAAAATCGCCCACGCGGAATAGCAGCAGAGCACCGGGGTACTTCACTTTAATGGCGTTATACTGCTGCATTAAAGGGGTTTCTTTGGTTTCGGTGGTTTTGGCCAAGTTGGTGCTTTTAATAATCTGCTAATTTAATCCATTGCCTTTGGATTAAAGCCATTGTGGAAAAGTTGCAGAAATGTTAGTTATTGATGGAACAGTGCACAATAAATGGTTGACTGGCATTCCGTGCCTTAATAAGTTATTTCCTTTTCCAATTATTTTTCACATGCTTATGCGAGTGGGGTTTTGTGCTATTTGCTTACCTTGTAACAAAATTAAGGCAGATGAAATTAATGTTAACCGTTTTTATAGTTTTGACGGCGACCTTTACCATAAATGCTCAATCAGAGCCCGATTCGTTGGCAATAGTAAAAATAGTTAAGGCCGACCTTAAAAACTTTAAGTTGGATAAACAGTTATGGAAGGATTTTAAAGCCAGGCAGTTCGGCGTTACTTCAGATCATTTTAAACCTGTTAAGGCAGGCGTTAGCGATAGCACATTACTGAATGATTCGGTATATGTAAAAGCTTACCGTGCAGGTGCAGCAAAAAAAACCTCTAAACGGCACACCACCGCGCACTATTTTTTATTTGCCGGTGGCGCATCGATAATAGTGCTTGCTGTAGTTGTACTAACCGCTGTGGCTGTAGCACTTAGCGCATGGAATTAAATGAAAAAGGCTTTGTTAGATATTACCGGCATCCGCCTGCAAAACCAGCATTTGATAAACCCCAAATTTATCAACCCGGCTGATATAGTAAAACACATGGGTGCCGTACAATCGCAGGATTATAGCGGCGCTAAATGGGCACTTGGGCAACGCTTAACAGGAAGCACCGATGAACTAATAGACAAGGCGTTAACCGATGGAAGTATCATCCGTACCCATGTGCTGCGCCCTACCTGGCATTTTGTACACCCCGATGATGTACCCTGGATGCTGGGCCTGACTGCCAAACGGATATTAGCAGGTGCGGCATCCCGTTTCCGCGAACTCCAGTTGGATGAGAAGGTGATCGCTAAATGCGAAAAGTTGGTAATTAAAGCATTGGATGGCAAAAAACAAATAGCGCGGGATGAGCTTGCAAATTACTTCAGCAACCATGGCATCGCTACCAATGACCAGCGCTTTGTACATATCATGATACAGCTGGAATTGGAGCAACTGGTTTGCAGCGGTGGCCGCGAAGGTAAACAGTTTACTTATGCTTTATTTGATGAGCGGGTGCCCAACGGCAAAGCGCCTGAAAAGGATGAAGCACTTGCAAGATTAGCCGAGCGATATTTTACATCGCACGGCCCGGCAACTATAGCCGACTTTGCCTGGTGGAGCGGCTTGACACTCACCGATGCTCATTCGGGATTAGAGGCTGTTAAAACCGAGCTGGCCAGTTATACCGTTGATGGCCAAACCTTTTGGTTTACAGAGCGGGAAGATGTTGGATCTATGGCCAATACCGCCCAACTATTGCCCAATTACGATGAGTACATTGTAAGCTATAAAGACCGCAGCGCAACCATAGATGCCGAACACATCAGCAAAGCCGACCCACGCGGCACCATCTTTAACCATACCATCGTTATAAATGGAAAAATAAAAGGGATTTGGAAACGCACGATCAAAAAAGACATATTGGAAGTTGAGTTGACCCCATTTAAAAAACTCAGTTCGCAAAATTTAAAGGCGATAGAAAAGGCCGCAAAAACTTACGCCAAGTTTTTGGGATTGAAACAGGTAACGATTAAGTAACGCAGGATTATTTTACTGTATATTTTATCCTGTATATATCCGTACGCCCAGGGCTGCCCGTATGGTGCGAACTAAAATATAGGTAACCCGGTTCCCGTGTATTAATAGATGGCCCGAACGTCCAAAATTTGGCTGCGTTTATTTGGGCGGGTAGCTTTACCGCTTTGCCCTTACGATTGAGATTGGCAATATACAGGTCGGCTTTCTCATCCGTCCCTGTCGAAGACGTAAAAACAAGCAAGTTCCCGGGCAATAGCGCAGCATCAAAATCATCATTGGCACCGTTAATGTTTTTACCCATGTTCATCGGTTTGCCATAGCCCGATGGATTGATCTTAGCTTTAAACATATCCTGCTTGCCGAATCCCCCGTGCCCGCCCGATGAAAATATCAGGTACTCCCCTTTGACATCCGTAATAGGTGCCCACTCGTTTTTTGGTGTATTGATAAAGTTACCTACATTAACCGGCGTACCGTACGCATTGGTTTTTTCATTATAAGGAACAAAGTATATATCATCTCCGCCAAAGCCACCTAAGCGGTTGGAGAAAAAGTAAACGCCTGCACCATCCGGTGCGAAAAAAGGATCGAAGTCATTAGAATCGCTATCAAAGGTAACACGCGCGGGCTCTGTCCATTTGCCTTTAACTTTTTCGCTCTGCCAAATATCCAGGTCCGTTTTTCCTTCAATCCAATCAATACCTCCCCAAAGCATTCTGTTGCCATCGGGGCTAAAGGTTATCTTCACCTCTGCGTTTTTAGTGGAGACCAACCCTGGCATAAATAATTCTGCCTTATCTGCGAACACAATTTGCTGCGAACGGGCATTAAATGCAAAAAATAATAAGGCGTAGCAGGATAGAAAAACTTTCATTTTCAATAATATCAATTATAAATTGTTCGGGTGGAGGCCTCGTTTACCATATCAATAATAACGTTATCCAGCCTTTCCAATTCGGTAGCAAGATGGCCGAGCACTACCTTGTCGCTGGGGTCGGCTTTTAGTATATCTACCAGCGCCTTCAGGTTAGCCAGCGGGCTGCGGATGAGGTGCGATTGTTTCCAGGCCATCTCCCGTATGCTTTCTACATGTTGTTGTATATTCTTGTAGGCTTGCTGCAGGTGCTGCTCCGACCGTTTATGATCTGATATATCCGTAGCAGCAAATACCAGCCCCAATATATGCCCTTCTCGGTTAGATATCGGGAACATGCGCACGTGGTACCACATATCGTGCCCTCCTAACCCAGGGTAACTCACTTCGTACCCTACCGGCTCGCCATTTAATACCATCGCAATATACTCGTTGAACCGCGGCAAGCGCTCACTCGGTATCCGCGCGATCAGGTTGTTACCAAGCGCAGGGTCGAAATTGAATTCTTTTTGGGCGTATTGCAGTGCCATATTATTATGCTCTATAATGTTCAGGTTGGTATCTAACAGCGCATACGCAGTATCGGTGTTGTTAATAATGGTTTGTAAGTTAGCTTCAGACCGCAGCAGCGATTCCTTTTCCTTCAATAGCTGTTCCTCTGCTTTTTTGCGTTCGGTAATATCCAGCATAGTGCCAATAATGGATGGCACACCGCTCATAACCACCCGGCTGCCATAAAACTCAATCCAGTTACTGGTGCCATCTTTCAACAAGCCTACAGTCTCGTAATGCACGCTCTCCACCTCCCCGCTAAGCCTTGCCCGTATGCTTTCGTTAACGTTTTTGCGGTAATCAGGGTGGATGATGATATTTGTTGGGTACTGCCCTATCAATTCTTCGGGCCGGTAACCAAAAACCTGCGCAAAGCGGGGGTTTACGTATACAAATTTGGCATCCTGCACAATATAAATTCCTACCATAGATTTATCGGCAATGGTGCGGAACTTCAACTCGGCGTTAATCAGGTCCAGCTCCATGGCCTTGCGCACGGTAATATTACGAGCAATCACCATCACCCTATCGTTTGGGAAGGTTTTTACATTTACTTCTACGTCAAACACGTGCCCGGCTTTATGTAAAAAGCGGCGTTCGCGCACCATTGAGGTGACCGGTGCGGAGGCGGGAATATATTTAAGAGGATCGGTTTTTAGCTGTTCAGGGTCTATGAGCTGGGCAATATTTTTTTGCAGCAATTCATCGCGCGTGTAACCTGTCATGTCGCACATGCTCTGATTTACATCGGTGAAATTGCCATCGTAGTCGAGGATGTAGATAGCATCAGACGCTTGCTCAATAAGCTGGCGGTATTTCTCCTCGCTTTTTTTGAGCTGGTTTAAGAGATTAAGCAATTCAGCCTTTTCTTTCATCGTAACCGGGTGCTAACACCTATTGGATAACGCTTTGGTGATAACATAAAATTAGCAATAAATATGCAGGTATCGCAATAGCAAATAAATAGAACTAAGGGAGTAAATTAATATAAGGTGTGCTCACTCCAGTTTAAACCTTCGGGCAGGGCTGCGTTACTAAACTCAATATGAATCACTTTACGCAGATTATTATTGGTAGTACGATTAGACGCATGTAGCAACAGGGGGCGCATTACCATTACGCCACCGGCCTTAACGCAGCATGTTGTTTCGCGCTCCGCCTGCCAGTCGATAGTTTCGGGTCGGTAAATACCTTTTAGATGCGAACCGCGGACAATTTTTAACGCCCCATTACCTTCATCGGCATCATCCAGGTGTATGCGTATAGTGAAATTGTTTTGAAGGATATTTAACGGCGGCTGAACAGCAAACTGGTTTTGCTTAACCGTCCATGGGCCGTAACCGGGCAAGTCCAGTTTTTTATCAACCGAAATGGTAAGGTCCTGGTGCCATGCTACAAACCAGTTAGAATGTTCCGGCTTATCAAAGTAAATGGATTTTACGGCGATATACCCCGTACCAAGCAGGCTTTCAATAAGAGCTTTAAGCTTTTCGTTAAATATCACGGGGACAACCGAGGGTAACTCTTTTAAAAATTGCCTGATGGCAAAAAGTTCGCTGCTTTTGCGGAAAGTGCTTTTATTGGTGTCGGCACGGTTTATTTCGGAAAGAATAGCATGGATCTCTTCCGGTGTGTAAATATCTTCTATAATTGCAAAACCATCAGTTGAGATATTTGACGCACCACTGCTACTCATCAATAACGATTTACTTCGCTTTAACAACCGGAGCCGGTTTCAACTCCTTATTCCTTCTCAATATCGACAGGAAGAACCCTACAACCATAATAACAGTACCTGCCCAAAAGAAATTTATATAAGGGAACTTGATAGCCCGCATTACAATGTACTTTTTGGCACTTTCGGGCTGCTGGTAAACAGTTATCTCCACCTTCTTTTTAGCAGGCATAATATTAGAGAATTGCAGCTTTAATCCCGCCTCCTCTAATTTTTTGGGAAAGTAGAAAATGCCGCCATTCTTTTTAAGCATGTATACCGGCATAGCGTGGTAGGTTTGGCCATGGGTAACTACATCCAGCTCAGCACCTACTGAAACCAATACATCAGCCATCGAAATATTCTCCAGTTTGGCGCTGTTATTTAGTTTACGTAACACCATATACCCTTCGCGGAACGGAATGG
Source organism: uncultured Mucilaginibacter sp. (assembly GCF_946481715.1). The sequence goes on from NZ_CAMLOV010000154.1 coordinate 10,862, forward strand.
TATCGCCTACGGCTACTTCGTGCGGTACCGGGGCATCATAATCTTTACTGTCATCCGCCGGTTCACTGCCATCGGTTGCGCCTTTTTCTTCGGCGGTGCTGGCAGAGTTAGTCATGGTAATATGTGTGTACAGGTCATGCAGCAGGTAATGCCGTGTATCCGGCGAAGAAGCCAGTGCGCCTTTGTTTACCTGCACTTTAGGGAACAGGGTAAAATCCTCATCCACTTTGCCATCAGCACCTACCTTGCGGTAGTTTACTTTGTAAAAATGATCGGGAAGGGCTAATGAATCACCTAAGTAGGTAACCGTATAATCGCCCATTTTTTGAGGTTCATTGCGGTATACCAGTATGTTCTCGCGCGGATTCTCTGTTTTGGCAAAATCAGCAGAATAGCTTTCACCTGTGTTGTTGATAGAAATTACGGTGCTGGTACCTGCCGATATTAATGCGCCAACAATAAGTAGCCCAAAACCAATATGCGCAACTGCAGAGCCAGCCAGCTTAAATTTGCCTTTAAAAGCATCGGCTAAAACCTTGCCGTTGGCAATTACCGAATAAACCGAGCCCCACATCAGCAATACAAACACGTAATTGAGTTTGTACAGCCCGGTGGTGTAAACAATAAGGGCAGCTATTAAGGCAGCAAAAAACAGGTACACCGCTGTAGTAATAACAAAGCGCCCTATATCGGTTTTTTTGTATTTTAAAAATTGTGTAAACGCGGTAAGAATGGTTATAACAACCACAAAGCACGATTGAACAATATTGTAATGCAGCAACCTTGCTTTATCTACCGGTGGCGCTATATTGGTGCCCAGGATAGCGTTCCATACCGGAATAGATGTTACTACGATGAGATGGAAGCAGGATAAGCCCAGGAAAACGGAACCCACAAACATCCAAAATTCGCGTGAGTAGGTTTCTTCGTCCTTTTTGGTGATGGGTAATTCTTTCCATCGGGTTACTAAAAGCCAAACCGACATTACCAAAAATATAAGTATGCCGGTTACCAGTTGCCAAAACATGCCAAGGTCGGTAAAGGAGTGTACCGAAGTGTCGCCTAAAATACCGCTACGGTTTAGGAATGATGAGTACCAAACCAGCACAAAGCTAATTAGCATTAAAAACGTTGCGGTGAAATAAGAATGGCCTGTGTTTTTATAAACGATTAGCACGTGCACTGCCGCAACCATGGTTATCCAGGGGAAGATAGAGGCATTCTCCACCGGGTCCCATGCCCAAAAGCCGCCAAAGTTTAATGATTCGTAAGCCCAGAAGGAACCCATTACCACACCGGTACCCAGTATCATACAGGCAAACAGTGCGTAAGGAATGGATGGGGCTACCCACTCTTTATATTTTTTTCTCCAAAGCCCTGCAATAGCATAAGCAAAAGGCACTACCATTGCTGCAAAACCTAAAAACAGCGTTGGCGGGTGGATAACCATCCAATAGTTTTGCAGCGAAGGCACCATTCCCTGCCCGTCTTTAATAAAAGTAAGGTAATCAGGATTCTTAAAGATAGGCGCTTCGGCCATAAAATCCCTCAGCAATAGAAACGGCGAGCTACCTAAATGAACACCCAGCACATTTACGCCCAATACCATTGTAGCCAGTGTTACCTGCGAAAGCGCAACTATTGTCATCACCGGGCGTTCCCAGGTGCCAGCCTTCCAAATCAATACCAACCCTAACACAGCCTGCCAGAAGATCCAAAGCAGAAAGCCACCCTCCTGCCCGTTCCAAAAGGCAGAGATAATGTACTGTACCGGTAATGATTTGGACGTATAAGCCCAAACGTAATGGTATTCGAAATAGTGATTGTAAATAATGTAAAAAAGGCAGGCTCCTATGCCCAGCACCGAAAGGGAGTTAAGGTAAAAACCTATGCGGCCAAGCATTTGCCAGGTGCTGGTTGGTTTGCCGTCATCATCCGTAGTGGCGAAATAGTAGCTGATAAACGATAAAAGCGCGGCTCCGAAAGCAAGGACAAGAAAGAACTGGCCAATGTGGCCCGGTAAAAGGTGCTCACCTTTAAAAACTGTATCCATTAAAATTGGTTATATGCTGGCCTGTTTAGCCTTAAATTCCTGTGTTTCTAACTTGTCCTGCGTGTATTTAGAGGGGCATTTCATCAGGATATTGGAGGCGTGAAACTCGTTGCCTATCATTTTGCCGGTAAGTACAATCTCTTCCGAGCGCTCAAAATCTTCGGGCTTGGTGCCGGTGAAAACTACCTTGCACTCGCTGCCCTTATCATCCTTCATGTAAAACGAAAAATAATTGGCATCCTTAGTGGCATCGTAGTATAGTTTTTTTTGTTTATTAAGCCTACCCACTACATGTAATTCGCTTTCGGTTTGCTTAGCATCCGTAAAAGAGCCGTAAGTACTTGTGTTTGAGTACACACTTATAATAACCGCTATAGCAATAGCAATAACAACAAGGCCAAAAATAGAACTTTTCTTCATGTTTAAAATTGTTCGGTAATCCGATTTACAAAAATACAAAACGATAAGCTAATAATGTTTATTACAAGGGATATATGTTATTTAGAATTGTTATTGATAGTAGGTTAGAAGGGTTAGAAGGGTTAGAAGGGTTAGAAGGGTTAGAAGGGTTAGAAGG
>NZ_CAMLOV010000155.1 GCF_946481715.1 uncultured Mucilaginibacter sp.
ACCCGTTTGAAAGAGACCGAAGACTGGGTAAAGGATTGCTGGATGTGGCTGTACCGCGGGGCATGGCACGAGTTTGCTACCCACGAGATCGAGATGGCCGTGCCTTTGTCGCCTGCCGAGGTTTTGCGCAAGCGCGATGCCATCTTTAAGCACCAGAGCCAAAAGGACCGCCCGGTATTCCCCGGCGACGATGCCCGCGAGTTTTGGGTGCGCGCCGAAGACCGCAACCGCGAAACTGCCGTAAACTACGATAAGCTGGGCATGGCAGAGTATGCGGCCATGGAGGCCTTTGTGAGGTATAAGTTTTAACTTCGGGAGAGAGCAAAATGATGTTATCCATGAAAATTGCGATGTATCGGCATGCGGATATTCATTTGGCGCAATTAAGGGTGACACATCTTGGGATGGTATTTTCCCAATAAAATAAATTAATATTCATGTTTATTCAGATATTAAGGCGCATAACAAGAGGCATTTTATTAACCTAAAATCCAAATGAAAACACTATTGCCAATTTTATTTCTTTTTGCATGTTTATCTGCAAATGCACAAAAAATAGAATTACCCCTTAAAGATAGTTCAATCGTTTATGAGGAGATTATTCAATTGGATTCCACTTACAAAAAAGAATTGATTTATAAATCTGTGAAAACATGGTTTGTAAATTCTTTTAAAAACGCAAAAGAAGTAATTCAATCAGAGGATTTTTCAAGTGGTAGAATTATTGGCAAAGGGTCTTTATATATTGAAACATCGGCTGTAATCGGGCAATACTTTGGTAGAAACTGTAGTTTCACAATACAAGTTGATATTAAAGATGCAAAATGCAGGTATAGAATTTTTGATTTATTAGGCAGCGATTATGTTTTAGGCCCAATATCTAACGATTATTCAAAATCCTACTCTCAGTATCTCCATAATCAATTTAAAGGTGCTTTGCTATATTCAACCAAAAAACTTTATATTAAGATGGATGAAGCATTAATGATATTAAATATTAAAGTTAAAGGACTGGGAGTTCTATTAAAAAACGCCTTAGTAAATTCAAAAAGCGATGATTTTTAGTTAGTGTAAACTTGTATATAGTTACCAATATTTTGCGTCTCTTTTCCCATTTGTCATTGCGAGTGAAGGCCTGTGGGGGGAGGCTTGTGCGGCGAAGCAATCTCCTCGCGATGCAATACCGCTATGCGAATGAAGAGATTGCCAGGTCGCCCTCGCACTCGGTCCCGTGCCGCGCCTCGCAATGACATAGTTTTTATAATTCGTAAACGGAAAACTTATATGGCTACAGCCCTTACCAAATCTCCCCGCCTGCTATCGCTCGACGTTTTTCGCGGGCTAACCATCGCCTGCATGATACTCGTGAACGACCCCGGCGATTGGGGCCATATCTACGCACCGCTGGAGCACTCCGTGTGGAACGGCTGCACACCAACAGACCTCGTATTCCCCTTCTTCCTCTTTATGGTGGGCGTTTCCATCGTTTACGCTATGGAGAGCAAAAAAGCCGGCGGGCTGCCCCAATCAAAAATGATATTAACCGCCCTGCGCCGCATGGTGGTATTGATGCTCATCACCTGGTTAACCCAAATCATCCTCCGCTGGAATTTCGATTTAAGTAAACTACGCCTGCCCGGCGTGCTGCCCCGTATAGCGCTGGTGTACTTTATCTGCACCGTATTATACCTCAAAACCTCGCAAAAAACCCGCGATTGGGTGTTTGTTATTGTGTTAGTCGGTTATTATTTATTAATGACATTTGTCCCCGTACCCGGCGTTGGCTACGCAAACCTCGAACCCGAGACGAACCTTGGCGCATGGATAGACCGCACCCTGCTAACCCCCGACCACCTTTGGCGCTCCTCGCATACCTGGGACCCGGAAGGTTTACTTGGTACGCTACCGGCCATCGGCACGGGACTATTCGGCATACGCGTGGGCACCTGGTTAAAACGAAAGGACAGGGAGGACAGCGTAAAAGTAAGCTGGATGTTCTCCTACGGCGTTATGGCGGTGCTGCTCGCTTTGCTTTGGGACTTGTTCTTCCCCATTAACAAAGCCCTTTGGACAAGCTCTTTTGTGCTTTACACAGGCGGGTTGGCAACTATCGGGCTGGGTTTATGCTATTGGCTCATAGATGTACAGGGGCATAAACGCTTCACCTACCCCTTTGTGGTGTTTGGCACCAATGCCATTGCTGCCTATGTGCTATCGGGTTTTATCCCGCACTATTACAACCTCATTAAATGGGATGGTAAATCAATCTATCAGCATCTGTTTGCGCCTTATTTTTCGCCGGTGAATGCTTCGCTGCTGGGTGCTATTTTAATTGTGCTAATCCTTTGGCTGGTGATGTGGGTTTTTTATCTTCGGAAGATATTTATAAAAATATAATGATGAAGATTAAATTGACCCTTGTATTGCTGTTGTTTTGCGCTTTTGTAAAAGCACAAACAACCGCCACCATAACTCCATCCCATTTAAAAGCGGCAGAGGATATGCTTACAGCCTCTGGCGCCGGCGAACAAATGCGCGCCGGTATGGACGCGATGATAAAGGCAGCGGCAAACAATGCGCCCGAAGATAAACGCGTTAAGTTTACCGAAGTAATGAACAGTTTTTTAACCAAGTACATGAACTGGGAGATCTTAAAAGACCAGCTTACGGCCATCTACGCACAGGAGTTTACCGAAAAGGAGCTGAAGGACCTTACAACGTTTTATTTGTCGCCCCTTGGTAAAAAGCTCAATCAAAAACAACCTGCTCTTATGCTAAAAGGCGCTGCCATTGGCCAGCAGGCCGTGCAGGCACACCAGGTAGAACTGCAACAAATGATGCAGGAAGCGTTTAAACAATAACCCCCGTTTTTATATTACAGTTAAGTTTAAATCAATTACCCGCCCTTCAAAACAATTTGTAACTATATTTTTCGTTTCGCATCTTAGCACTCTCATTCTTAATTGATTTATGAACTTTAACAGAAATTTTTCTGTAACCTTATTGGCATTGGCCATTGCCGGCACCAGCTTTGCCCAGGTTAAAAGAAAACCCACCCCATCGCCAAAAACAAAACCGGTAGCAGCGGCAATACAGGTACGCCCATCCTTGTTACCTACCGATCCGGATGTATTAATTGGTAAATTACCCAACGGCTTAACCTACTATATCCGCCACAACGAGCAACCCAAAAACCGGGCAGAGCTTTACCTGGTTGTTAAAACAGGCTCGGTTTTAGAAACCGATGCCCAGCAGGGCCTTGCGCACTTTACCGAACACATGGCCTTTAATGGTACGCGCGATTACCCCAAAAACGATTTGGTAAACTACCTGCAAAAATCGGGCGTGCGCTTTGGCGCCGACCTGAACGCCTACACATCGTTTGATGAAACTGTTTACCAATTACCCCTGCCTACAGATAGCGCAGAGGTTTTTACCAATGGCTTTAATATTTTGGCCAATTGGGCCGGCTACGTAACATTCGACGCTGCCGAGATAGATAAAGAACGCGGCGTTGTGTTAGAAGAAGCCCGGCTGCGCGGCAAAAACGCGCAGGAGCGTTTAAGCCTGCAAACATTGCCTGTAATACTAAACAACTCGCGTTATGCCTCCCGCTTGCCTATAGGGCAGGAGAGTGTACTTAAAACGTTCGACGCCGCTACCATTAAAAACTTTTACCATGACTGGTACCGGCCCGACCTGCAGGCCATTATTGCTGTAGGCGATTTTGATGTAAAAGCGGTGGAAGGCATCATCAAAAACAAGTTCGGCGCGCTTACCAACCCGGCGGCAGAGAAGCCCCGTGCGGTTTATACGGTACCACCAACACCCGGCACTGTAGTAAAAATTGCAACCGATAAAGAGTTCCCATATACCCTGGCGCAAATTATTGTAAAGCATCCGCAGGCTACCGTTAAAACCACAGCAAGCTATACTCAAAGCCTGCGTATAAACCTGTTTAATTATATGATGGGCGAAAGGCTTAACGAATTATTGCAAAAGCCCGAGCCGCCATATTTATATGCAAGGGCAAGCTATACGCCGTTAATTGCCAAGCAGGATGCCTTTTCATCTTTAGTAATAGCAAAACCCGGCGACCTGGAGAATGCAATAAAAGTGATGGTAGCCGAAACCGAGCGTGCACGTAAATTTGGCTTTACCTTAACTGAATTAGAACGAGCCAAGCAAGCTTTATTGGCACAGATACAAAACGCGTACAACGAGCGCAACAAAACAAACTCGGCCAATTTTGTAAGCGAATACAGCAAAAATTTTTTAAGTGGAGAGGCTATCCCCGGGATAGATTTTGAATACAACTACATCATAAGCAACATTAATAAAATTGGCACAGCGGATGTAAATGCATTGGCAGGCCAGTTTATCAGCGACCAAAACCGCGTAATTGTTATTGAGGCCCCGGAAAAGGATAAAGACAAATTGCCCAACGAAAAAACCGTGTTAGGCTGGATAAGCTCCGCTGGGGTAGGCGTAACAGCTTATGTAGATAATGTTACCAGCAGGCCGCTGATGGAAAAAACCCCCGAGCGTGGTAAAGTGGTAACAGAGACTAAGGACGAGGCCATTGGTACCACCACCTATGTTTTAGAGAATGGGTTAACCGTAATTTTGAAACCTACCGAATTTAAAAACGACCAGGTACTGATAAATGGCTATAGCTTTGGCGGCACATCGCTTGCAAGCGATAAAGACTTTACATCGGCTAATTTGGCTGCACCGATAATAGGAAGCAGCGGAATTGCAGATTTTAACCAGGGCCAGCTTGATAAAATGCTTGCGGGCAAAAATGTAAGCGTGAAACCCTACATCAGCGATGTGGCGCAGGGCATCAGCGCCAATACATCGCCCAAAGATTTTGAAACCGCCATGCAGCTGATATACCTTTACTTTACACAGCCGCGTAAAGATGCAGATATATGGAAAGGCAACATAAGCCAAACCCGTTCGATACTGGCAAACCGCGGGCTCGACCCGGGCAGTGTTTACCAGGATACCGTATCAGCAGTATTAAGTAATTACAATATGCGGTCGATGGTGACCACGCTGGCTAATTTAGATGCAGCAAGCCTGGATAAGGCCTACGGGTTTTATAAAGACCGTTACTCAGACGCAAGCGGATTTACCTTCACCTTTGTTGGGAATTTCGATCCGGAGGTAATAAAACCATACATCGAAGCATACTTAGGCTCCCTGCCATCGACGCGTAAAAAGGAAACCTTTAAAGACCTGGCTGTCCATCCACCCGAAGGGCAGGTTACTAAAACCATTTATAAAGGGCTGGATGACAAGGCTACCGTACAAATGGTATTTAGCGGCGCATACGAATACAAGGAAAGCAACAATATACAGCTGGACGCTTTGGAAGAGGTTATGAACATTAAACTTACCGAGCGTTTGCGCGAACAGGAAAGCGGCGTTTATGCCCCCGGCGTTCGTATTAGTTATTCCAAGATACCCTCGGGCAGGTATTCTGTCAGCATTTACTTCACTTGCAGCAGCGCCAATGTAGATAAACTGATAGCTGCTACCATGGACGAGATAAGCAAGCTGAAACTAAACGGCGCTACCCCGGCCGATATACAGAAATTTATTGCCGAGGAGGCGCGTTCTACCCAGGTTCAGCTAAAAGAAAATGTTTTTTGGGCAGGATACCTTGGCGGCGCATCGCAAAACGGCGAAAACCCCGATGATATTTTGAGCCACGTAAGCCATCTGGAAAACATTACGGTACAAAGCACGAAGGAAACAGCAGCTAAATATTTAAATACCAGCAACCTGGTTAAACTGATATTGATGCCGGAAAAGAAGTAAGCTCAATATTGATCATGCAAAATGCCCGGCTCAACACCGGGCATTTTTGCATTTGTAAGTAGTTGACTATACCCTATATTTACCCATAATTTCCTGAACCTATGAAAGGATATAGAATATCTGCGCTGTTGCTCTTGCTAATTTCAATGGCTTTCTTGAGCAATGCAACGGAAGCGGTAATTTTTGACAAACCTGTATCAGCCAATTTTTATCCTGTTGATGGTGCAGCCGCTGTTGTGGAGCGTTTTTTTAGCTGGTACAAAACTAAATATGATTATTTAGACCATCAGATCCATTTTGTTGATGTGGATCTCAAAACCAATAAACCATATAAAATCAACTTTGCCAAAACAGAAGAATATCTTACTGTTTTAAAAGCGTCTGGATTTTTCTCTGATAATTATGTCAGTTTTTATCGAAGATATTTTAATAAGATTAGTGCCAACCTGAAAAAGACCAGGCAAAGCGATGGTCCGGTAGATGGCCTGGATCTCGATTTAATACTCCATACCCAGGAACCCGAATCTTATATGGAAGATTTAAAAGTGTTTAAAATTACAACGCTTAGTACTTCTCTCACCGGGGCCGTTGTAAAAGTTAAGGCCACGTTCCCGGGAGAAGCTTACCAGTTATTCTATCTTAAAAAGACAGATGGAAAGTACCTGATAGATAAAATAGAAGCATTTTAATACCAGCGAGCCTTTATTTTAGCATCAATGCATGTTTAAATAAGTATCTGCTGTTGAATTTGGTTTATGCACCAGTATACTTACACACTTGCCCGCCTGGTCAAATTCAAAAGAAATGCCTTCTGCCATATCGGTATAAGTTTTTATGTTTTCCCCGTTGCGGGCCTTATAGCCATTGCCTTCCTTCAGTTTATAAAACTTGCTGATATCTTTCATGGTATTGCCGGTACTGATATACTCGCCGGTTTTAAACCAGGGCGACGTGACCAGGATTTTTTTTATCCGGCTGATGTTCTCATCCTTATTGCCCATGTTACGGCGCGAAAATATACTGGTTTGGTAACCGGTAGTATCGTGGCCGGCATACCAGGTAGCAAGTTGGCTCCCCATGGCAGCATCGCCGGTATCGGGGCGGCCAAGCAGTTTCATTACCGAATCTGCGCTGCCCTCCAGCTTTATATACCCAATACTTTTACCGGGAGTTATCAATTGCTCTGCCGGTATGGCACGCACCTCTGTTGTATCCGGCACCTCAGGAGCGTCGTTGCTTAACATGTTACTGCTTTTTTGCTTACATGCAACTGCGGCAAAAAGAGCTATAACTGCACAAAAATACTTACAAGCCCTCATAGCGAAACGGTTATATATAGGTATAACCATGTTAGGCCTGTTTTGTTGCTTTTAGTTTGAGCAAGAAACGGGTTTAAAAGCATTAAGAGTGCAGATACATTTGTTGTGTATTAATCAAAACAAATAATGCATATACAAAGCCAACCATCCATCCTGTACTTTGGCACCCCGGTGGTGCTCATTAGCACAAAAAACGAGAACCATACAGATAACATTGCACCCATGTCCTCCATATTTTGGCTTGGCTGGCGCTGCATCATTGGCTTAGCCGCCGCCTCCAAAACAACACAAAATTTAATGCGGGCGCGCCAATGCGTATTAAACTTACCGTCGGTTAACCAGGTAGCCGCAGTAAACCTGTTGGCTAAAACCACCGGAAGCAACCCGGTACCTGCCGGAAAATTGCAAAAAGGCTACCGCCACCACCAGGATAAGTTTTCGCTTGCCGGGCTAACCGGAACACCAGCCGAAACGGTTGACGCACTGAGGGTGAACGAATGCCCTGTGCAGATGGAAGCAGTTGTAGAAGCAGTGCATGGGCTGGCGGAAGGCAATGCTGATATGCACGGGAAAATAGTAACCTTTGAGTTGCTGATCAAGAGAGTTCACCTGGACGAATCTATTCTTATGGACGGGCAAATAAACAGGGTTGATCCTGATAAATGGAAACCGCTGATCATGAGCTTTCAGCAGTTCTATAGTCTGGGCGATCGTTTACATCATTCAACGCTTGCGGAGATACCCGAGCACTTGTACAACACACCGGATAGGGAACAAGCCATAAACCGCAGCGCTTTGCAGGATGCCACGTTATAAAACGCCAAATCTTGCAATAAAAAGTTTTTGTGCTTTGATATGGCTGTAACTTATTCCAACTTGCGTTGTATAATAGGGCATGGCAACAAAAGGGCAGCAGGTTATTCAGCAATGGTACAAACAAAAGGCATGGAAGCAGTTTCCGTTTCAAAAGGAGATGGAAGAGGCATACCTTTCCGGTTTTTCGGGCCTGCTGAATGCGCCTACCGGCAGCGGTAAAACCTTCGCATTGTTCCTTCCTTTCCTGGCGGATTTTATCAATAAGCACCCCGATACTTATACCACCAAAAGTAATAACGGCTTGCTGATGCTGTGGATAACGCCCCTGCGCGCGCTTACCAACGATATCCGCAAGGCAATGCAGGAAGTATGCGACGATATTGGCCTCCCCTGGCGCATCATGACACGTACCGGCGATACCTCCGCTGCGGATAAGGCTGCCTTGAAGCGTAAGCTGCCCGAAGTATTGCTCACCACCCCCGAAAGCCTGCACCTGATGCTCGCACAAAAGGAATACCCCAAAGTATTCTCCGGTTTACAAGTATTTGTTTGCGACGAGTGGCACGAACTCCTCGGCACCAAACGCGGCGTACAGGTAGAATTGGGATTAAGTAAGCTGAAGGCGCTGGCATCAAGCAACGCTAAGGTATCTTCTGTCTCACATCTCACATCTCATATCTCACATCTAAAAGTTTGGGGTATCTCCGCCACCATTGGCAACCTGGAGCAGGCAGCCGAAGTGCTGTTGGGCAACGATTTCCCGCCGGAGCAAATACGCATGGTACGGGCAAACATCAGCAAGAAGCTTGTTATAGAATCTGTTATACCGGAGAATATCGAAAACTACAGCTGGGCGGGGCATATCGGCGTAAAGCTGCTGCCGCAGGTGATGGAGATAGTGGCAAAAAGCAAAACAACATTGATTTTTACCAATACCCGTTCGCAGGCGGAGATATGGTACCATGCTATTATTGACAATTACCCCGAGTACGCCGGCATTATGGCCATGCATCATGGTTCGCTGGATAATGAACTGCGCAACTGGGTAGAGCAAGCGCTTCATGCAGAAGCACTTAAGGTAGTAGTCTGTACATCAAGTTTAGACTTGGGCGTAGATTTCCGCCCGGTGGATACGGTGGTGCAGGTGGGCAGCCCTAAAGGGGTTGCGCGGTTTATGCAACGTGCCGGGCGGAGCGGGCATCATCCGGGTGCTATCTCTAAGGCCTATTTTGTGCCTACTCATTCGTTGGAACTGCTGGAAGGTGCGGCATTGAAGCAAGCCATCAAAAACGGGGTATTCGAAAGCCGTGACCCAATGCTGCTGACTATGGATGTGTTGATACAGTTTATGGTAACCCTCGCTTTATCAGAAGGTTTCAGGGCAGATGAGTTGTACCGGGAAGTAAAATCAACTTTTGCTTTCGCTGACCTGCGGCGGGACGAATTTAACCAGTTGCTTGATTTTATTACTAATGGCGGCAAAACCCTTGCCCAATACGACGAGTTTTTAAAGGTAGAGGTTGAGAACGGTTTGTTTAAAGTGAACAGCCGCCGGGTGGCTATGCGGCACCGCCTCAGCATCGGCACCATAACCAGCGAACTGAGTATCAGGGTAAAGTGGCTTAGCGGTGGCAGCTTAGGCACGTTGGAAGAAGGCTTTATAGCCAAACTAAAACCAGGAAATGTGTTTTGGTTTGCCGGCCGTAGCCTGGAATTTATAAAGGTAAAGGAGATGACTGCCTATGTAAAGAAGTCGAACAAAACAAAAGGGCTGATACCCAGCTGGGCAGGAGGGAGGATGCCGCTTTCCTCGCAACTCTCGGCCGTGTTCCGCGATAAGCTGGACGAGGTGGCCAATGGCATTGAACAAGACATTGAAGTTAAGGCACTTAAGCCTTTGTTCGATTTGCAGGCTACACTTTCCCACCTGCCGCAAAGCCACGAGTTTTTGATAGAATCCTTCAAATCTAAGGAGGGGCACCACTTGCTTTTTTACCCTTTTGAAGGGCGGTTGGTACACGAGGGTATGGCCAGTTTATTGGCTTTCCGCATCTCTAAAATAAAGCCGGCCAGCTTCTCCATTGCCATGAACGACTATGGTTTTGAGTTACTTACGGATGAAGATATCCCCATAGAGCAGGCTTTGGAGGATGCCGATTTCTTCTCCATCAACAACCTGATAGAAGACATACAGAACAGCCTGAATGCCAATGAAATGGCGCGCCGGAGGTTCAGGGATATTGCCCATATTGGCGGGCTGGTTTTCACCGGTTACCCCGGCCAGCCCGTGAAAAACAAGCATTTGCAGGCTTCAACGTCTTTGCTTTTCGAGGTGTTTAATGAGTACGAGCCGGATAATTTATTAGTGAGACAAGCTTATAATGAGGCACTTGCATTCCAGCTGGAGGAGTTTAGGTTGCGGGCAGCCTTACAGCGGATACAAACGCAAAGCATCGTTTTAAAAACCATTGAGCGCCCAACACCTTTCGCTTTCCCTATCCTGGTGGATAGCCTGGGCCGGGAGCGGTTAACCACCGAAACCATGGAAGAACGTATTGCCAAAATGGCCCGCCGCTACGGTGCCGATGAGGACGATGTACCGGAACCAAAGCCAAAAAGCAGGCGGGCGGGGATTGTGCGGAAAAAGGGGTTTTAGGAGCGATCCCTTAACCCACTCCTGTCATTGGCAGCGAGCCAGGGTGAGGTGGTACGCAGGCGCGACGAGAAACCTTCTACACCCAGCCTGCCGCTAAACAAATCGGATATGCAAGGTTCAATTGCACCGCATATAGGATTTCTCCCTCGTTCCTCAGTTCGAAATGACTAAATGGAGATATCTGGCCACAAAAAAAGGGACGGCTTTTCGGCTATCCCTTTTCAAATTATCTAAACAAACACTTTTAAGCCAGCTTGCGCTTTACTTCTACGTTTTCGTATGCTTCTACTATATCGCCAACTTCGATGTTGTTGTAGTTGTTGATGTTTAACCCGCACTCGTAACCGGTTGCAACTTCTTTCACGTCGTCTTTGAAACGCTTCAATGAGGCAAGTTCGCCGGTGTGTACTACCACGCCATCGCGGATAATGCGGATCTTGCTGTTACGGGTAATTTTACCATCCAATACCATACAACCTGCAATGGTACCCACTTTGCTTATCTTGAACACATCGCGGATCTCCACATTCGCAACAATCTTCTCTTCGAAGGTTGGTGCAAGCATGCCTTCCATCGCTGCTTTTATCTCGTTGATAGCATCGTAAATGATAGAGTACAACCTGATATCTATCTGCTCTGCCTCAGCCAGTTTACGCGCACCTCCCGAAGGACGTACCTGGAAACCGATGATGATCGCATCTGATGCAGAGGCAAGCAATACGTCGCTTTCCGAGATCTGCCCAACCGCTTTAGATATGATGTTAACCTGTATCTGCTCTGTAGAAAGTTTCAGTAACGAATCTGACAAGGCCTCGATAGAACCATCCACGTCGCCCTTAACAATAATGTTAAGTTCCTTAAAGTTACCAACTGCCAAACGGCGGCCAATTTCATCAAGTGTGATGTGTTTCTGTGTGCGTAAGCCCTGCTCGCGTTGTAATTGCAAACGTTTGTTGGCAATTTCTCGTGCTTCTACTTCGCTTTCCAGTGCGTTAAATTTGTCGCCTGCTGTTGGTGCGCCCTGCATACCCAACACCTGTACCGGTGTAGATGGGCCTGCCGAATCTACCCTTTGGCCACGCTCGTTGGTTAAGGCTTTTACACGGCCACTGTAGCAACCGGCTAATATTGGGTCGCCTACTTTTAAGCGCCCGGCCTGTACCAATACCGTAGTAACAATACCACGGCCTTTATCCAGTGCCGATTCTATAACGGTACCCACCGCGCGTTTGTTAGGGTTAGCGGTGAGCTCCAGCAATTCTGCCTCAAGCAACACCTTCTCTAACAACAGTTCGATATTTAAGCCTGTTTTGGCAGATATTTCCTGAGTTTGGTATTTACCCCCCCATTCTTCTACCAATATGTTCATGGCAGATAGCTGCTCACGTATCTTGTCAGTGTTTGCACCCGGCCTGTCTATTTTGTTGAATGCAAAGATGATAGGTGCACCTGCAGCCTGGGCGTGGTTTATGGCCTCGCGGGTTTGCGGCATCACGCTGTCATCGGCAGCAATTACAATAATTACAATATCGGTTACCTGTGCACCCCTTGCACGCATGGCGGTAAACGCCTCGTGACCCGGTGTATCCAGGAAGGTGATCTTTCCTTTATCATCCGGCAAGGTTACTTCGTAAGCGCCTATGTGCTGGGTTATGCCCCCTGCTTCGCCACCTATTACGTTGGTTTTGCGGATAAAATCCAGCAATGATGTTTTACCGTGGTCAACGTGGCCCATAATGGTCACGATTGGAGCGCGCGGTATCAGCTGATCCGGTTCATCCGGCGTATCTAAATTCGCTTCTTCGTCCTGTGGTTTTACAAACTCTACCTGGAAACCAAACTCGTCGGCAACAATGCTTAAGGTTTCGGCATCCAAACGCTGGTTGATGGATACGAACATACCCAAACTCATACAGGTGGAGATAATTTGCGTAACGGATACGTCCATCATCAAGGCCAGTTCGTTTGCCGTAACAAACTCGGTAACCTTTAATACTTTGGATTGTGCATCCTGCTCCATAGCCAGTTCCTCGGCGGTTGCAGCAACATCATCACGCTTCTGGCGGCGGAATTTAGCACGTTGCGCAAACTTACCCGATTTACCCGCACCGCTTAAACGTGCAAGCGTTGCTTTGATCTGGTCTTGTATATCTTTTTCTGATGGTTCTTCCTTAGGGCCGGTGCTCGGTGGTGCATTTCTGCCGCCGCCGCCTCTAAAATC
Organism: uncultured Mucilaginibacter sp.; assembly: GCF_946481715.1. Next base: position 12,842 of record NZ_CAMLOV010000155.1, read on the forward strand.
GGGACGGTTGCCTGCGCCGCCTCCCGGAGGGCCTGCTGGCCTGTTCCTGAAATCGGGGCGGTTTGGATTGATTGGGCCGCTTGGCGGTGCTTGTTGCCCGGTGCTATTGCCACCCTGGCCACCGCCGCCACCTTGTGCGTCCTTACGTTTACGTTTGCGTTTATGGTCGGCAGCGTTACCGGCAGCGTTTGATGACGATGCAACCGGACCACCACGCTTAGGCGTATTGCTAACCGGCAAAGTAATTTTACCAATAATTTTTGGCCCGCTCAGGCGCTCTGCACTTGCACGTATAACATCGTCGCCTTCCTCTGCAGGCGCGGCTTCTGTTTCGGCAGGTGCGGGGGTTTCTGCAACAGGTGCAGCAACTTCTTTAACCGGCTCGGGCGCTTTCGGTGCTTCTGCAACAGGTGCAGCAGCTTCTTTAACCGGCTCGGGTGCTTTTGGCTCTTCTACCTTTGCAGCCTCAACCTTTGGTGCCTCTGCAACAGGTGCAGCAACTTCTTTAACCGGC
>NZ_CAMLOV010000156.1 GCF_946481715.1 uncultured Mucilaginibacter sp.
TGGCACCAATATTTGCAGCGGTGGGTGCAGCAGCAGCTTTGCTAACTGAATGTACCATCACCGTGGAGCGCAAAGGCGATGCAGAGGAAGAGAATGAAGAAATTACTAAATTCTAAGATAAAGCACTTCATCGAATTGCACCTTTATTGCCGTCGGTTTTAACCGACGGTGGGAGCAAGATTATTATTGGCTTTAGCCGAACTTACAAAAAGGGTTGGCTAAAGCCTTTTTGTTTATCCTTTACCCGTCGGTTAAAACCGACGGCAATGAAGTAATATTTTCTCTCTCGGATTACTTTTTGAATTCACAACACTACCCCTTCAATGAGTACAATCTTCTCTACCGACCGATCTTTCATTGCCATAAAAGCCAAACGTTTCGGGTCTGTTTTATACCCTTCAAAATCGGCTTTGCTGCCGAAAGTTACCAGGTGAATTTCGTATGGTAGTGGTTCGTTGCTTGCAACAAAAGCGCTTGCATCGGGCCTGATGCGGTAAACGAGTATCCCGTTATGGTCGTTTAAAAGCGGCAATACTTTATCCTCAAATGCGTGGAATTCTGCCTCACATCCGGGTTTGATAAAGATGAGTTGGGTGTAGTAAAGCATAGCGTGATATTTTCTGCTGTTAGTTTTTCTTAGGATGCCTGTATAACCGAATCATCTAATTTCCCCTGAGTTATTCCTGTGTATAAATTGCCTATAGTTATAGGGAGTCTCGATTTCGAATCATCAAAAAGCCAATTCGGCTCATGATAAAAATATTTCTCAAAGACAAAATTGGTTATATCTACTCCAAAAAGCCTGCTATATTTCTGTATTAAATCACTCGCCTCGCTGCCTGTCGTACCCAAATCGTCTTCAATCAGGGTTTCTTTAAAAATTTCAACATCAAACGCACCAGTCTCCTCCTTAATAAAAGATGCAAATTCTTCAAATGATAAATTAGTCTTCATTAAATATATTGGTGATATAGTTATTACAATTAATCACCAAGGTACTTTTTTATTGGTTTGATTTAAAGCAAAAAAATTAAGGTACTTTGCGTCTTCGCGCCTTTGCGTGCCCTAAAAAATAAAACCAAGCCTTATCTTTACGCTCTTAAAATTTTAATAAATACTTATGGCGAAACGGTGGGTGTTAAAAGATGCGGCAGACGGGGATATTGTGCAGCAATTGGCAGAGCAGCTTAACATCAGCACAGTTTTAAGTAATATGCTTGCCCAGCGCGGCATCAGCAATTTCGACGAAGCCAAATATTTCTTTCGCCCCAGCGCTTTGCACCTGCACGATCCTTTCCTGATGCAGGATATGGAAAAAGCCATCAACAGGATAGACGACGCCATCGCCGCTAACGAAAAGGTTTTAATTTATGGCGATTACGATGTAGACGGCACCACCGCTGTGGCGCTTGTGTATAGTTTTTTAAAAAAACACCACGCCAATATAGAATATTACATCCCCGATAGGTACAAGGAGGGTTACGGGATCTCCACTGCGGGTATCGACTATGCCGCCGCGAATGGTTTCACGCTCATTATCGCGCTGGATTGTGGCATTAAGTCGGTAGATAAGATTGCTTACGCCAATACGCTGGGTGTAGATTTCATCATTTGCGATCACCACTTGCCGGGCGAGGAACTGCCCGCCGCCGTGGCGATTCTCGACCCAAAACGGAGTGATTGCCAGTACCCCTATAAAGAACTATCCGGCTGCTGTATCGGCCTAAAACTGGCTCAGGCATATACCGAAAAACATGATCTTCCTTTTGAAGAAGTAAGCAGTTATTTCGACCTGGTGTGTATCAGCATTGCCTGCGATATTGTACACATTACCGGTGAAAACCGCGTGCTGGCATTTTTAGGGTTGCAAAAAATAAACGAGGATCCCTGCATCGGCGTAAAAATGCTGATGGAAGTTGCCGGCCGCAAAGGCCCCTACACCATTAGCGATGTGGTGTTTTTATTAGGCCCGCGTATTAATGCCGCCGGGCGGATAGACGATGCCAAAGATGCCGTACAGCTATTAATAGCCTGCCACGAAGACGACGCCAAGGAAAAAGGGCTGCTGATAAACGAACGCAACCAGGAGCGCAAAGGGCACGACCAGCAAATTACCGATGAGGCACTGAGCCTGATAGATAATGATGCCATCCTGATTGGTAAAAAATCAACCGTGGTTTTTAACGAGCGCTGGCATAAAGGCGTTATTGGCATTGTAGCGTCGCGCCTTACCGAAAAATATTACCGTCCTACAGTTGTGCTTACCCGCAGTAACGGGCATGTGGCCGGCTCGGCACGTTCCGTTTTAGGGTACGATTTGTACGAAGCGCTTTGCGGGTGCAGCGATCTGCTTTTACAGTTTGGCGGGCATAAATACGCCGCCGGGCTTACTATGCAGCCCGATCAAGTGCCGGCTTTTATTGAACGCTTTGAAGAGGTAGTAAGCAAAAGCATTACAGATGAACAATTGATACAGCAGGTTTTAATAGATGCGGAGATATTGCTTACCGATATCGAACCCAAATTCTTCCGCGTATTAAACCAGTTTGCACCCTTTGGCCCCGAGAACATGGCCCCGGTATTCCTGAGCAAAAATGTGTATGTTAGCGGCAATGCAGGCTTGGTGGGTGGCAACCACGTAAAAATGAGCGTTATGCAGCCCGGTTCGGCGGCGTTTAGTTGTATAGCGTTTAACCATGCCGAATACCTGCCCAAATTGATGCCCGGCCAGCCATTTGATATTTGCTACGCCATTGAAGAAAATGTTTGGCGCGAACAGCGCACGATACAGCTCAATATAAAAGGGATAAGGATGAGCCCCACCCAACCCTCCCCGGAAGGGAGGGCTTAAAAATTCTGCGAGCAAAACTAAATGGCATTATTTTGAAGGGGTGCGCAATAGAAGTACCGAAGCAGAGTTATACAAAGACAATTAACAACTATAAAAGTCTCCCCTTCCGGGGGAGATTTAGAGGGAGCATATGATCCTAAGAGCAGAAAATTTAGTAAAAAAATACAAGCAGCGCAGCGTTGTTAACGATGTTACCTTTAATGTAGCGCAGGGCGAAATTGTGGGTTTGTTAGGGCCAAATGGCGCTGGTAAAACCACATCGTTCTACATGATTGTTGGGCTGATAAAGCCAAACGAAGGCAAAATATATTTAGATGATGAAGATATAACAGGCGACCCAATGTATCGCCGTGCACAAAAAGGCATCGGCTACCTGGCGCAGGAACCTTCTGTGTTTCGTAAACTCTCAGTAGAGGATAACATTAAAGCGGTGCTGGAGATGGGCAAAATGCCAAAAGACCAGCAGCGGGATAAACTGGAAGAATTGATAGACGAGTTTAGCCTGCACAAAGTGCGCAGAAACCGCGGCGATTTGCTTAGCGGTGGCGAACGCCGCCGTACCGAGATTGCCCGCGCCCTGGCCGCCGAACCAAACTTTATATTATTGGACGAGCCCTTCGCCGGGGTAGACCCGATAGCAGTGGAGGAGATACAAGCCATGGTAGCCAAGCTTCGCCACCGCAACATCGGCATATTAATTACCGACCACAACGTGCAGGAAACCCTATCCATCACCGACCGCGCGTATCTGCTTTTCGAAGGAAAACTGCTGGAATCGGGCGTGCCCGAAGTACTGGCTGCCAACGAAATGGTGCGTAAAGTATATCTTGGCGCAAATTTTGTATTGAAGAGAAAAACCTTTGCTCAGTAAATAATATATTTGATTGGTTCATAGTTGATGGTTCATAGTTGATGGTAGCTCCAATAAGGCTACTAACTATTCATGGACTTCGGTCTATGAACTATAAACCATTAACCATCCCCATGGCTATTATAAACTCTGTTTTTACCTGGTTCATGAAAAAGCGTATCCACCAGATAGAGCTTTTTATGAAATACCCTAATGAAGTGCAGGAAGAATGGTTTGAACAGTTAGTGGCCGGTGCCGAAAATACCGAATGGGGCAAACAACACCATTACAAAAGCATCGAAAGCCTGGCCGATTTTAAGCGCCAGGTGCCTATCCAAAATTATGATTCGCTAAAACCCTATATCGAGCGGATGCTGAAAGGCGAGCAAAATGTGCTTTGGCCGTCAGAGATCCGCTGGTTTGCCAAATCATCCGGCACCACCAGCGACCGCAGCAAATTTATCCCGGTAAGCGAAGAATCGTTGGAGGAATGCCACTTTAAGGGCGGCAAGGATATGCTTACCATATACTTCAACAACCGCCCCAACGCCCGCATTTTCACAGGCAAAAGCTTAACTCTCGGTGGCAGCCATCAAATAGGCCAGTTAAATGCCGACACTTCTTTCGGCGATCTATCAGCGGTAATCATGAAAAACCTGCCCCTTTGGGCCGAGTTTTACCGAACGCCGCACCTGGATATTGCGCTACTGGAAAACTTCGAGGAAAAAATAGAGAAGATGGCCCACGCTACCATAGATGTGAACGTAACCAGCATCAGCGGCGTACCCACCTGGAACATCTTGCTGTTTAAACGCATCCTGGAGATCACCGGTAAAAACAACCTGCTGGAGGTTTGGCCAAACCTGGAGCTGTACTTTCACGGTGCGGTAAACTTTACGCCCTACCGCGAGCAGTTTAAAAAACTCATCCCGAACGATGACATGTACTACCTCGAAACCTACAATGCATCCGAAGGTTTCTTTGGCATCCAGGATTTGGAAGAACCGGGCGATATGCTATTAATGCTTGATTATGGCATTTTTTACGAATTCCTCCCGCTGGAAAAATTACACGACGAAAACCCCGATACCCTAACATTGGACGAGGTAGAGCTGGATAAAAACTATGCGCTCATCATTAGCACCAATGCCGGGCTTTGGCGGTATATGATAGGCGATACTATTAAATTCACATCGCTTGTGCCTTACCGCATTAGCATAACAGGCCGTACCAAGCATTTTATTAATGCCTTCGGCGAGGAGGTTATCATCGATAATGCCGAACGCGCATTAGCCGAAGCCTGCGCGCAAACCGGCGCCATCATCCGCGATTATACCGCCGCCCCGGTTTATTTTACCGGCGACCAATGCGGTGCGCACGAATGGCTGATAGAGTTTGAAAAGAAACCCGCCGAATTTGAGCGTTTTGTGGATTTGCTCGACCTCACCCTTCGCCGCGTAAATTCCGATTACGATGCCAAGCGTTTTAAAGATATGGCCCTGCGCCGCCCAATAGTTAAAAAAGTTGCAGAAGGCACCTTTTTTAACTGGATGAAGTTGAAAGGCAAAATTGGCGGGCAACATAAAGTACCGCGTTTAGCCAACAACCGCGAGTATGTAGATTCTATCCTGAAAATGCTGGACGGTGTGCCCGTACCTAATAATTAGCAATTTGCTGTAGCATTTAGCCAAACCTAATCGTAATAGTAATAAAACCAATTGCTTATGAACAGGGTTTTACTATTGATAGCTGTTGCTTGTACCTTATCTGCATGCGAAAAAAGCGGCGCAGTTAACGCAAATGTATTTGGCAAATACGAATTAAGGGCAAGCTACGGCGGGTTGATGTATCGCTACAATAAATTCGAACCCGGCAATGGCAATATCTTTCAGTTTAAAAGCGATAGTACTTACGTGAGGTATGCCAACGGAACTATTACCGAAAGCGGCAATTACCATATCAATATAAAGGGTACCGAGGGCGGCGCAAGGTACGGCACCATCACTTTCGATGAACCGGTATATCTGGATAATTTCCGCATAAAAGCAGATACCATCACCATTGGTACAACTGCAGCTGATGGCATTGCATCTGATTACGTTAAACTGAAACAGTAATTAAGCTAATAACCATGAAAAAAACGTTATTGATTGTTGCTTTTGTTGCCGGGCTCGCAGCCTGCAAAAAAGAAAAAACGCCTGCGCTATTTAATATCGTTGGTAAATGGGAACTCCGCTACACTACGGGTGGTGGGCTAGCCGCGGCTCCTGCGGCCAGTGTTTATATTTATGAATTTAAGGCAGATAGCACTTTTGTCCAGTATATAGATAATGCTGTGCATGCTACCGGCCAGTACCATACCGCTATAACCAACAGGACGGCCGCAAACACTTACGGCAGGATTGAAATTTCGGGCAATGGCTCAGATAGCTTTAAGTTGAATAAAGATACTCTCCTCCTCGGTGTAAACAACGCAACTGGTATTTCTCATACTTACGTTAAAAAATAACTGAAATAAATTTTAAGATGCAAAAGGGGTGGTTAATTATTGTGGTATTGGGCTGCCTGGCAGCCTGCAAAAAAGAACGGGCTCCGCAAATTACGGCCGGGCTGTTCGGTAAATGGGACCTGGCATACGTGCACGGGGGCTTACGTCCTGCTATAGCCATAACCAATAGCGGCAATATGTACCAATTTAACAGCGATAGTACTTACGTAAAATACCTCGAAAACAAAGTAACGGCAAGCGGTAAGTTCAGCATTAAAATACAGGAAACCAGAGACACCATAAAATTTGGCCTCATTACGTTTACTAATCCTACATACAGCGATGCCTGGGCAGAAACGCCTCATACGATAATTATTGGGTCTTCGGCAGCCGATGGGCCATCGTACGAATACCATAAAGTAAGCGGCGAAAAATAAATATATATCAAGCATTAATACATGAAAAACACGCTTTTTATACTTCTATGTGTTGTTGCCTTTGCATCGTGCGAAAAGGCCGACATGCCTGTAACATCTACGGGATATAACGGGACGTTTGAGCTACGTGCCAGATATGGCGGCATTGCGGGCATCAATGAAAAATATGCGCCGGGCAATAAAAACTTTTTTCAGTTGGACGCGGATAGCACGTACAAAGTATTCGAGAAAGACACCCTTCGTTCACACGGCACTTTCCGGATCAAGAAAAATGCCGATACGCTTTATAACGTTATTTACGACCGGATATATTATAACGGCGATACCAGCTACGGTACCGAAATACGGCTGAACGGAGACATCCTGACGCTGGGTACCGATATTACTGATAATATAGCTACCGAGTACAAACGGATAAAATAGATAGCCTCTTTATAAGTATTTCGTATTCTGCTGATTAGTACCCGTCCATTTTCCTCGCCGCCAAAATTTCTTCATATGGGCAAGCAATTACATTTTAAATGCCCTGCGGATATGATGTCTCTAACGGTCAAGTTTAAAAAACTGCTATCTAAATAGTTTTTATTTAAATATATTTGGCTTAAGCTTTCCCCAACCATGCAATTCCACTTAGCACAAATTAATATCGCCAAAATGCTCGCGCCGATAGACAGCCCCGTTATGACCGAGTTTGTGGCAAACCTCGATCGTATAAATGCCCTTGCCGAAGGATCGGAAGGGTTTGTATGGCGGCTGAAAGATGATGTAAACAATGCTACCTCTATCCGGGTTTATAATGATGATTTTATTATCGTCAACATGTCGGTTTGGGAAAATACAGAACTGCTGCACCGCTTTGTTTATGGATCGATGCATGTGGAGATATTTAAACAGCGCAAAAAATGGTTCGAACAAATGAAAGATATGCACATGGTGCTTTGGTATATCCCGGCAGATTATACCCCAACAGCGCTGGATGGCGTAGAGCGGCTGGATTATTTAAGAGCCAATGGCGAAACCCCTCGTGCCTTTACTTTTCGCAGTAAATTCTCGGCGGTGGATGCGGCTAACTACAACAGGCAAGATTCTGTAGCTTAGCAATATTTGCCGGCTTCCCAAATTTTTACGGCCTCCACCGCTTCTTTTACATCATGCACACGTAATATATTTGCGCCTTTCGTAAGGGCAATTGTATTTAAAATGGTTGTACCATTTAAAGCATCTTCGGCATTGGTTCCTAATAAGCCATATATCATCCGCTTGCGCGAGATACCCGCCAATACCGGCAATTGCAATACATCAAATTCCTGCATCCGGCTCATCAATTGATACCCTTGTTCCGCCGTTTTTGCGAAGCCAAATCCAGGGTCGACAATGATATCGTGAACACCCAATTGCTTTAGCTGATATATCTTCTTTACGAAATAGTCAAACACCTCGGCAAATACGTCATCGTACTGTGCCTGCTGTACCATGTTTTGCGGCGTACCCTTCATATGCATTAAAATAAAAGGCACCTGCAATTTGGCAACCGTGGCAAACATATCAGCATCCAGGCTACCGCCCGATATATCGTTAACAATATGCGCACCGGCCTTTATCGCTGCTTTGGCAACACTTGCGCGGAAAGTGTCTATCGATAGGATTGCATCCGGAAAGTTCTGTGCGATGGCAGCCACAGCAGGTAACAAGCGCTCGGTTTCTTCTTCAACAGAAATGTCCCCCGCGCCCGGGCGGGAAGAGTAAGCACCGACATCGAGTATTGCAGCACCATCGGCTAACATTTTTTCGGCCTGCTGCAATACGGATGCGGTATCGGTTTTGCGGCTGCCGGCGTAAAAAGAATCGGGGGTGATATTGATAATACCCATCACTTTTGGCAAAGACAGATCAATCAATTTGCCACCCGCATTCAGCGTTACTTTTTTCCGAAAAAATGTATCTTTAGCCACTTGGTTGTTGCAATGTTGTAAGGTTGCAAAGTTAATGCGAATTGCTGCTACGTTTAGCGTAAAATATAACATTTCAACCTTACAACATTCCAACCTTACTACAAGAATGGCAACATTCCAACATTTCAACTTTACAACGTTTCAACTACCTTGAGCAACACCGCAGCAGAATACGAAGCCGTTATTACCCATTGCAAGAGCCTTTTTATGAAAAAGACCCGCGATTATGGTACCGCATGGCGCATCCTTAGGCCAAAATCAATTACCGACCAGATATTTATCAAAGCGCAGCGCATCCGCACGCTCGAAGAAAAACAGGTATCGAAAGTGGGCGAAGATATCACCGGAGAATATATCGGCATTGTAAATTATTGCGTTATAGCCATGATGCAATTGGATAGTACCGACGAAACGCCTTATGAAATAGCCGCCGACCATGTAGAAAAACTTTTTGATGAAAAGGCGCAGGAAACAAAAGAATTAATGTTTGCCAAAAACCACGATTACGGCGAGGCCTGGCGCGATATGCGCATCAGTAGCTTAACCGATTTGATACTGATGAAAATCCTCCGTGTAAAACAAATTGAAGATAATGAAGGCAAAACTTTGGCATCCGAAGGGGTTAAAGCCAACTACCAGGACATGCTGAACTATTCAGTTTTCGCACTGATTAAATTAGGGGTGTCATGAAAAACGCCTTAATTTGGTTTTGCAGGATAGCTGTAGGTTTGCTCTTCATCTTCTCGGGGTTGATAAAGGCTAACGACCCGCTTGGTTTTTCCTATAAGCTGGAAGAATACTTCGAGGTGTTCCACCTTACTTTTCTGAATGGTTTTGCCCTTAGCGCTGCCATCATCTTGTGCGCGCTGGAAATGCTGCTGGGCTTCGCCTTGTTGGTAGGTACGCGTGCGGTAAAAGTGGTTTGGGGCTTGTTATTGCTGATCGTATTTTTCGGCTTCCTTACATTTTATTCGGCCTACTTTAAAGTGGTGCAAACCTGTGGCTGCTTTGGCGATGCCATCCCGCTTACGCCATGGCAGTCCTTTGGTAAGGATATGGTGTTGCTGCTGCTGGTACTGGTACTTTTTGTAAACCGCAAGGTTATTCAACCGCTCGTTAAACAAAAAACCGGGGATCAATTATTAATAGGCGCAACCGTTTTATCAATTGGCTTTGGTTTGTACACCTATAATTTCTCGCCGATTGTAGATTTCCTGCCTTATAAAATTGGCGCGAACATATTAGACGGGATGAAAACACCGCCGGGTGCGCCCGCCGATGTTTACGAAGTGACCTACCACCTCAAAAACAAAAAAACCGCCGAAACAAAGGTAATGACCGATAAGGAATACCTTAAAACTGCCATCTGGAAGGATACCAACTGGGAAATTGTGGGCAACCCCGAAAGCGTACTCCTAAAAAAAGGCTTCGAACCAAAAATACGTGACCTGAATATACAAGATGCCGAAGGGAATAACTACAACCAGGAATTATTATCGAGCCCGTTTTATAGCTTAGTAATTGTAGCCTATAACCTGGAAGAAACTGACGAGCAGGCGATTGGCCGTATTAATGCGTTATCGGCAAACCTTATCCAAAATTTCAACACACGTGTAATTTTACTTACTTCTAACCCACCGCAAAGCGCGCAGGCCTTTGCTAAGAAGAATAAACTGGTAAGCGAGTTGTTTTATGCCGATGGCGTGCCGCTGAAAAGCATGGTACGCGCCAACCCGGGCGTTATTTTATTAAAGAACGGCACGGTTATCAATAAATGGCATTACCACAACCTGCCCAAATACGAGGATTTGGTAAAGGAATATTTTAGCAAGCAATGAGCAGGGTATATTTAATAGGATTTATGGGCTGCGGCAAAACCAGTTGGGGCAAAAAACTGGCTGCAGGATTGGGGTATAACTTCATCGACCTTGACCACAGCCTTGAGGCACAAGTTGGCTGTACTATAGCCGAGTACTTTGCAAGCCACGGCGAAGAAGCCTTTCGCAAGCTGGAATCGAAAGTATTAAAAACGACGGAATACCCCGAAAATGTGATCGTATCTACCGGCGGCGGCTTGCCCTGCTTTTTCGATAATATGGACTGGATGAATAGCCACGGGCAAACGCTCTACATTCAATTATCGCCCAAAGGTTTGGCATCGCGGTTGGAAAATGCTAAAACGCCCCGCCCCGTACTGCAAGGCAAAAAAGGCGATGAGTTAGTGGCTTTTATTGAGCAAAAATTAGCCGAACGCGAAGGCTTTTACCTGCAAGCCACACACTATGTGGATGGAATTGATATGAGCGTAGAGAAGTTGGCGGAGATTGTGGGGCATAAACCGCCTGCATAAAGCTGTAGAGACATCCCACCTTAGTTACACCAAATAAACCGCATCCTCTTCTCCCTCTTCATCTAACACAACATTTACGTGTTCTTTAATAACGGTGGAAAGGGCGATACCTGCATAATCGGTAGTAACGGGGAAACTTTTGTGGTTACGGTCTACAAGTACCACGGTACGGAGTTTTTTGAGGGGGACATCCAGGAATATACCGAAGCCGTAGGCAAGCGTTTTGCCGCTATTGAGCACATCATCAACCAGTATAATTACCTTATTGCTGCACTCTTCTATCTCAAAATTTATTTTTGCATTCAGGCTGGTGCTGTCTTTTTCCAGTTCGATAGTAAGCAGGCTGCTGCTAAAGGGAGCGATTTTGTCTAATACTTCTTTTAACCTTTCGGCCACACGGTTGCCGCGGGGCAGGATGCCTGCGATAAGTATTTCTGTTTCGTCGAAATTATCTTCCAGTATCTGGTAGGCAATACGGTCTATCTTTTGCTGTATTTGCGTACTGTTCAATATCAGGAGTTTCTTATCGGGCATGGTGGTTTGTATTATCCTCCAAATATATCGCTTTGGGCAGCTTTATGTAGTTCTTCTACGAATTTTTTAACCTTTTTTGTGTTTCTAAAAATCGATATCGTTGTGGGCTGTAGCACATTTCCGGCAGGGACGCTATTTACAAGTATAGACTCCCCATCGGGTATAATTGTAAGTACTTCGGCAAAAAGAAACTTCCAAACGCTTGTCCTACACCAAAAATATCCGATCTTATAAACTGCCACGCTTGTAAATCCACTGTCTTTCAAAGCTTGTTTTATCGTGTCGATTTTTAATCCAGGAATATGGTATCGTAAAAATCTGCGCTGTTGCCTTAATCGCCAGGCTATAAAAGCTTCGAAAGTTAGAGCAACAACAGTACAATTTATCGCCCTGTTCAAATTGGGATCATCGTAAATAATATCCCTCCCAAGCATTACCAAGCAGCCAATCAATGGGATCAAAAAGACAATCATTAATAATTCGCGATTAAAAAAATATGCCACTGTTCTGGGCCACTTTTCAGACTCTTTTATCTTAGCGATTTCTTTCGCTGTTATTATTCCGTTCACCCCTTCACATACGGATAATACACAAAATTCGCTCCCTCGGGCACTACCACAAACAGGCACATAAAATCGTGCGGGTTTTTGTAGGTGCCGAGGAAGCGTTCTTTTAATTCCGGTTTGATGATACCGCGCTCGGTAAATTCTTCTATGGTAGAGGCGTGGATGCTCCACTCGGTGTTGAGTTCGTTGCGGTCGAGGATTACCTCGCCCAGTTCGATCTCATGCTGATGAGCCACAAATATGGGATGCAGTGACAAACCCTCGAGCATAATTTCTACAGCTACCTCGCGGATAGATTCATTAAAAAGTTTCAGGTCACGCTCCAGGCTTACCAGCGGGCTTTCCTTTTTTGGTTTATTGGGTTCTCCGCCGGTTTCATTCAGCAGTTCTTCGGGATCCATATATTAAGTGCTATGCGTTCGTAAATGGGTTAATTATTCCTGCGGCGGTTTCGGCTTCATCTTGGCCGCGTTAAATCGAGGCTTAAAACCAACAGGTTTTGGCGTGGCTTCTTCCGCAGGAGCTTCCTGTGCTGAAGGGGCTTCAGTAACCGGCGCTGCAGGTGTTTCTGCCACTGGCTCCACTATCTCCGGTTTAGCTGTTTCTTCTACCGCCGGCTTGGGTGTCACCATTTTCATATTGAAACGCGGCTTAAAACCGGGCTTTGGTGCGGTGGCTTGAACAGCTGTTTCTGTCTTTGTTTCTTCTTCGGTAGTAGTAGTAGTTGTTGCAGCTTGTTCTTCAACTTTATCCTCGACAGGTTCAGTAGGCTTGGGAGCAGCCATCTTCATATTGAAGCGTGGTTTAAACCCAGGCTTCGGTGCTGCCGCGGCCGCTTCATTTTCCGCTTTAACTCCTTCGCTTGTTAAAGATGCAGGTTCTTCGGTTTTCTCTTCAACAGGTTCAGCAGTCTTTACAGCCATATTCATGCTAAAGCGGGGTTTAAAGCCGGGCTTCGGTGCTGCTGTTTCCTCAATAGTGTCA
>NZ_CAMLOV010000157.1 GCF_946481715.1 uncultured Mucilaginibacter sp.
GGTAATGGATAAGGTAAAAGTGAGCTATGGGGTAGTAATTTAGGTTTGATGCTTCACCGGGCTATGTAAATACTATCTACGTCGAATTTTTTAACCTTCATTATTCTATATTGGGCATTCGGCGTTCGATATTAAAAAAAATCAATTGCTTAGCTTATTGGCATTGTCCCGCCAGACCGGGCATCATGCCGCTTAATAATCAGCAATAATAGTTAACGAAATCGGAAATGTCGTCACGGCTTTTCCATTCTAAATGCAAGTATGTTTGAAATAAAATATCACTTAATCGAAAATATACACTTTGATGTATCAACATTAAATAGTGATTCTATTCGGTATAACTTCTGCTTAGGCAACCTGAGCTTAAGCACATCAGAACATGCTATTGAAATGAATTGGGAATGGATTCCGCTATTGGATTTCAGCCTGAGTATCAGTCATATTTATAACTCTTTTAACAGCAATCATTCGAGCGTGGAAGTTTTTGAGTTTACGGAGTCTGATGAAAGGTTATTTTTCAAGAAAGACAATGAAGTGGTTGCTATTCAAGCGTCTTTTTCAGATTGCATTCTTTCTATGAACATCGATGAATTTGTTGCCGCGATAAATTGCTATAATGAAAAACTGATACCAGATATTGAGAGAAAATTTCCGGCAGTGCGACATCATATAGCGTTCATCGAGTCAGTACGTGAAATTGGCGGGATGCTTAGTAAAACGAAGGAGTAGGCGTGTAATAAAACGCTCGGGCTGGCTAGAGTATGATGGGCTGAACAATTGCGATGAGTATTGATGGCTAACCGCTTGCAATTCTCCAACTATATGATACGGATGCTTATTTACTTGTTTGCATTGGTCCTTATGCCTAATTTTAAGGCTTTACAATTACAACATTTGGTATGAAAGTAGTGAAGACAGCTGACGCGTTTGACAGATCGGCAAAAATATACCAGGACAAATTTATGGATGTCAGTGAGTACGCTGAGCCATTTAAGCTTTTTTGCGATAACATAAAACCGGATAATGCCAGTATATTAGATATTGCCTGCGGCCCCGGAAACATCACTAAATATTTACTCGATAGAAAACCAGGCTATGATGTTTTGGGCATCGACTTTTCTGCAAAGATGTTGAGCCTTGCACAGGCAAATAACCCTACAGCTAAATTCCGGCTGTTGGATTGCCGCGAAATTGACAAGATTGAACAAAAATTTGATGGGATTACCTGTGGGTTTTGCCTGCCCTATTTAACACGGGGGGAAGCCGTAGCATTGATAAAAAATGTAGCTGGCCTGTTAAAACCCGGTGGTGTTTTTTATTTGAGCACGATGGAGGAAGATGAAAATAACAAATCCCGTTATCAAATATCCGGTGCAGGCGATAAGGTTTATGTAATTTACCACCAGGAAGGTTATTTATCCGATGCCTTCCCAGCCAATAACTTCGAGGTGATAAGTTTCGGAAGATATAGTACCCCGGATAAAGATGGCAGGCTGACTACCGATTTGGTATGGGTTGGGAAATTGAGATGAACGGAAAAGAAATAACGCATGGGACGCAAGAACGGTTTTCGTGCAGCCTGTTTAGCAACAAACAGTAAGCTCTTTTGATGCTTTTAACTGCATGAAAGTGCCGCAGCCAAAAAGAAAAAAGATTGCTATTAAAGTGCCGCCATTGCATGATGGCGTTAATACACCTGTACCGGTTCCCGGGCCATCTGTTAAATTAACGGAAACTGAAGCCGGGTTATACAAGCAGGCCGATAATCCGCTGGGCGACCCGCACAAGATTTAACCTATATTTTCGCCTCTGGCTCGCGCAACGGCCTTGCTGAACGTGTAATTACCCCGGCTATTTAATCCTTGGAATCGAAAACGCCCTGTCGTCTTTTGTGAAACCTACCTTAGGGTAATAATCCATTGCTGTGGGGACCGAAAGAAGAAGCAGCATTGATTGCTCGCCCACTTGCACTTTTGTCAGTTCGATCAATTTTTTTCCGATACCCGATTTCTTATAGCCGGGGTCAACGGCAAGGTCGGCAAGGTAGCTGCCCCAAACCCAATCTGTAATGGTGCGTGCAAGCCCCACCAACTCGTCGTTATCCCAGGCGGTTATCACCAGGTTTGAGTTGTCGAACATTTTTTTGATCCTTTCGGGGTCATCTGTTGGCCTGGGGAGTGCCGCATTATTGTAAAGGTTTATCACCTGGCCGGCTGTTGGCTTTACATCGGTGCGGTAGGTTATTTCCGTCATCATCATATTAGTTGATTGTACCTTTTTGTATAAATAACAGCGCCTGTCATAGTGCTGTGCGGTGTTGATTTGGCCATGGTTTACCTTTGCCCGTTTCGCAAAATAACTTCAGGCTCCGTAAAAATTGCCCCCATGTATAGCTGCATTCGGCAAACATCAGTGTATTATCCCTCCAATCATCATGGCTAAAAACCAACAAAGTAGCCGTATCGTTCTTTAGCTGCTCTAATTGCCCCAGCATTTCAGGGTATGCAGTCAGCAAGCTTTCCCGGGTACCGGGGATGAGTTTGAAAGATAGGTTAGTGCCTACCCACTCGTCGGCACCCTTAATGCAACTCCATTTAACCGGCTCAAAGGGTTCTGCTGCAATAAGCACCATCTCTTTAAAGTAACCGGCACCAAAGTGAAAGCGTAAGGTGCTGTTCACCTGTTTATTTGCTTCGGTATCGGGTGTCCACCAGGCAGATAAACCTTCCTGGCTGGTGATCGCATCGTACACTGTTTGGGCAGTAGCTTCGATAATTAAGGCGTGGTTGATATTTGGCATAACGGGCTTATTTTTTGGTTCAATTATTCTCGATGCTGTTTTTTACAAACGCTGTGGTTACTATGGTTGCAAACTCTTCCCTCAAACTGGCCAGTGCCGTATCATGCATCAAAACAGCCGAAAAGTGTTGCCCGTCGATGCCTTTTTTATTAAAGGTTGCCGTAGCATCTGCCACCACATAAGTATCGTAACCGAAGTTCCCTGCCATCCTGGTGGTGGTAGAAACGCAATGGTCTGTTGTTAAGCCAACAATTACCAATTTGGTTATACCGGCTTTATCAAGTTGGTCCTTTAAATCTGTGCCGATGAAGGCGCTGTTTACATTTTTTTTAATAATGGTTTCACCATCTTTTGGCTTTACAATATCGTTAAATTCGTTTCCGTAGCTGGTTTCATGAAGTATCGAATTTGGGTTGGCAGAGCAATGCTTGATATGGAAAACAGATAGCCCGCTGTCTCGCCACAAGTTTAATAGCTCGCCGGCATTTGCTTCGGCATTTGGGTTATTTCTTTCGCCACCCCAATAGGCAAGGTCGTCAAACCCTTTTTGGATGTCTATCAGGATTAGGGCCGGGTTATCTTTTTTTGAAAAACTCATTTTGTCGTTTAATTTTTTAGCGTTCGGAAAGGCATATCAAAGCCCCCCGAAGATCCTTTTGAAAAGCTTATCCCTAAATGTTTATTGTAAGGTTACGGAGCAAAAATAAGGGCAAATAGGCGAATATTTTATGCAAATATGTAGTTGTAACGACTATATTTTGCAATATACGGTCTTAAATGAGTAATTTATGCAGGTATTGAGCGGACGGGTAGGGGTTTACTACAAAATGGAAAAATCAAAAGAAACCTAATGAAAAGCAATCGACGGCTATTCTACTTTATAATTATTATTTTGCTTACTCACATTGGATGTAGCCTCGATCATCGCTGTGGAAAAATGTCGAAGTATCTTGTTAAGATAGATACAAATAAGGCTTATTTTGTTAAGAGCACGTACTGCCGGTCAGCTTTGATTTCTAACAAAAATTTAAATGACTCCACTTTGATAACTTTTGAGGTGTTTGATAGAATTAATGGAAAACGCGTTGAAAAGGGTGGCATTGTTATCAATAACACCAAACTAAAATTAGTTAATGGCAAAGCCAATGTTAATGTAAAATCGCCCTCTTGTAAATTGCTGATATACTCACTTGACTACGATTTTTTTAAAATAAATAAACTAGCTCTTAAACCTAATTCAGAACTCTATTTAACCGTCTATTTAGGGTCGAACCTTCAATTTTAATTCAGCCAACCCTTAGGTCTGGCATGTATAAGGACATGCCAAGCGGGGCGGGGCTGCCCTAATATTTCTTGTTCCTGCTAACGCGAAAATATACAGCATCCGGCACGCGTCCCCGCGGCTTGCAACGCAAGCAAAAGCCCTAAAAGTCCATTTTGAGAAAAAGCTGAAACTAAGCCGGATTTACCACAGAAAAACACCGAAAAACCGCAGAAAAACGCAGATTTTTGGACTTTGCGTTTTTGCTGTACGAAACTGTGCGAAACTGTACGAAGTTGTACGAAACTGTACGACGTTGTACGACGTTGTACGACGTTGTACGAAAAGTGGTCCGGCCTGTACGAAACTGTACGGAAATTAAATTTTCGTACAGCTGTGCCATCCCGCATAAGATTTATGCTTTCGGGCCTTAATCCCGGCGGGCGTTTACACAGGCAAAGCAGCCAAAATTCTGCTTTTCCGTAGGATTAATCTGATTTTTTTTTCATTAATCGCGCACGATTTACTAAGTTGCACATCATTCTGTATCCAGTTAATAACCAATAGTAACCTACATAACCAAATGAATATCAGGCAGAAAAACACCCTTATAGTTGCTGTATTGTTGATCGTATCCACGTTCGCCGCAAATGCGCTAAGCCCCAAAAGCAAGCTATGGACTGCGGCGAAAGCCAATGCCTGGTACGCCAAACAACCCTGGCTTAGCGGCAGTGATTACATCCCCGCAACCGCTATTAACCAGCTGGAAATGTGGCAGTCAGCTACTTTCGACCCTAAAACGATCGATACCGAACTGGGCTACGCCGAGGGCCTGGGTTTTAATACCATGCGCGTTTTCCTGCATAGCCTCGCCTGGAAACAGGACCCCGCCGGCTTTAAAAAGCGGGTGGGGGTATTTTTAACCATCGCTGCCAGGCACCACATAAAACCCATGCTGGTGTTTTTTGACGACTGCTGGAACAAGGAGCCCAAAGTTGGCTTACAACCCGCACCAAAACCTGGCATCCATAATTCCGGCTGGATGCAGGACCCGGGCCAACCCGCTTCCGAAAATGCAGCAAACTTCCCCGCGCTGGAGAAGTACGTAAAAGATGTTTTAACCACCTTTGCGCAGGATAAACGCATACTGCTGTGGGACTTATACAATGAGCCGGGCAACTCGGGCAAAGGCAGTAAATCGTTGCCATTGCTGAAAAATATTGTCGGCTGGGCACGCCAGGTAAACCCCTCGCAGCCCATCAGCATAGGTGTTTGGGACTGGAAACTGGAAGAACTGAACGCTTACCAAATTGCCAATTCGGACATTATCACTTACCACGATTACACCCCCGAGCCTGATCATCTAAAAACCATCCAGTTCCTGAAAATGCACGGCCGCCCGTTAATTTGTACCGAATACATGGCCCGCACGCGCAACAGCCGTTTCGAAACTGTAATACCCATGCTGAAAAAAGAAAACGTGGGCGCCATCAACTGGGGTTTTGTTGCAGGCAAATCCAACACCATCTACGCCTGGGACAACCCAATCCCTGACGGCAGCGAACCAAAAGAATGGTTCCACGATATATTCAGGAAGGATGGCACGCCTTATAAAAAAGAGGAGATAGAGGCAATTAAGAAAGCTACAGGGAAAAAATAGGGTGGAATGCCTCTGCTTAATGGTTAACCCCGGCTAAACATGCCGCTATCGTCCCTACGCAGAGTTCCAGCTCTTTAATGATGTCGTTTTGCCAAAAGCGTAGCACTATCCAGCCCTTGTGCTGCAGGGTTTGCGTGTTTAGTTGGTCGCGCTGCATGTTGCGTTCAATTTTGGGGATCCAATAATCGCGGTTTTGTTTGATGACGGTTTTCTTCACTTCCCAGTTTTTACCATGCCAAAATTCGCCGTCGATAAACACGGCTACCTTTTTCCCTTTAAATACTATGTCCGGTTTCCCCGGGATGGCCTTTACATGCAAACGGTACCGGTAACCTAAGGCCCACAGCTTTTTCCGCAACACCAGCTCGGGCTTGGTATGCTTGGACCTGATCTTTTTCATCAGGTCCGACCGCTGTTTGGTGGTTTCGAAAACGTATGCCATGCTTAATTGGTCAAACAGAAATATCGCCGAAAAAGTTCATCGCCGATGGCTTTATTGTACTTTTATCGTGTTTTCGCGGGCAAGTAAATGCTCAAAATTTGCTTTAAAGGCTTTTATGCTTGCAACCTCATCAATGATGGTATATATGCCACATTCGCTAAATATGCCTTCGTATTGCAAATCGCCGTTGTTGATCGCCACATTATCAATATAGGTGAACTGCGTAGGCGTGTAGTTGAAACTCGATATCAGAACCCTTTCATCGGCTATAATATATTTGCTGTGCAACCTGTCGTTTACGGCGTAAGTTATGTTTGGGATATTGCGTATTTGCCGGTAAAATTCTATAAATGCCTTTGTATTGGCCGGCGTGTGGAAATACTTGTCAAATTCCGGGTCGCCTGTTGCAAACGTTTGCGATATGACCTCCACCTTTATACCATCATTAGCTTGTTGCAATAAAGCTTTTAAAATGATATCGCCGTTCTTATTTACGGGGCAAACATGCTGCGCTGCTATTTTTATACTTGTTTTCGCCTGCAAAATAAACGCTGCCAGTTCCCGTTCAGCATCCCTGTTGGAATTTGGGTAGAACGGCGCCGTAAAACCAACCACATCATTCGTAGGATATGTTGCAGATACAACAGGGTATTTGTTGTAATTGCCGCCGAAGTCGAACTTGGTTATCGGTATAGATGCAGCGGAAAGTTCTTTAAAAAACTGTCGGCAGGTAGCTAACAAGGCTGGGTTGTTGTTAACTATCACCAGGTATTCCTCTTTGATCAGGTCGCGTACCGCAAAGTTGGATGAGCTGAAACCAACAAACCCGCTGCCATCCTTATTTAAGGCCAGGACAGCTTTAATATGCATCGAGTATGGCAATTCGCCGCGCGAAAACTTAGTCAGCTTGCTTGAACGAATGTATTTGTGCGGAAAGAAGCTAAGCGTTGCGCCGGGTATTTCATTACGGTAATATTCCTTAAAAACCTCTTTTGCCAGGGCATATTTGGTGGCTTTGCCGAGGGGGCGTTGGGTTGTAAAAATCTTTATTTCCTGTGCGTTCGTGCTATCATAACCGTCTATGGGGATGGTTATCACTTGTATCTCTACACCCGATGATGCCAATTCTGCCAGTTTATCGTGCAGTATCTTATTATTGAAGAGGTAAAAGGCAATGTATATAACGGACAGGTTTTGCGTCTGTTCGTCCAGATGGTGTATCAGCCGCTCTAATAAATAGGGGCTCGAGCCAACATCGTTAAAATAGGCCAGGTTTTGGTAATGCGCGGGCGAATCGAAATAAGTGTACGTTGGCATTTAACAAACTTCCGCAATTATTTAAAAACAATGCCTTAGCTCAAACGCTTTTTTTTTGCTCCTGCAAATCCGGGTATTTCTTCCCGGTATCGAACCGCTTTGTCCGATATCGGGCACTTTTTTTACCTCCTTTTTTCATAATTAATTATATATCAATTATTTAAGTTTGGTACATCCATTGCAAACCCTTGTGCATAGTAACACGAGCACAAATGGATCAAATTATAGAACAGGAAGTAACCGCCCGCAAAAAAAAGAAGGGCATCATCATAGCAATAGCAATTGTACTCGGGCTTGTATTGGCGGTTTGGCTACTGCGCACCACGCTAAAATCCAGCGTAAAAAGGTCAGAAATAACCACCGCAGTAGTAGGCATGGGGAGCGTAGAAAATACCCTGAACGCTACCGGCGAAGTATTGCCCGAGTTTGAAGAGATATTAACCAGCCCCATCAATGCGTCTATCAAAAATGTTTTGATGGATGCCGGTAATAAAGTAAACAGCGGGCAATCGATATTAACGCTTGATAAATCGGCATCGCAAACGGAGTTTGAGAAAATAAACTTTCAGATGCAGAGCAAGCGCAACGAGATTGCCAAGCTAAAACTCGACCTTAACAAAAGCTTCTTCGATATCCAATCAAACAACGATATCAAACAACTGCGCATCAGCAACCTGGCTGATGCGGTAGAAAACGCCAAACGCCTTTTTAAAGCCGGTGGCGGTACCCGCGAAGGCATAGAGCAAGCCGAACTGAACCTGAAAGTTGCCCAACTGGAAAAGAAACAGCTGGAAAACGAGATAAAAAGCAAGCAGCAAACCATGCAAATAGAGATAAAGGAGGCGGAGATCGCCTTAGCTATCCAGCAAAACGACCTGGCCGCCCTGCAGCGCAAACTACAACTGGCCAATATTGTGGCAACCCGCAGCGGAGTGGTAACCTATGTAAACAAAAACATTGGTGCCACCGTGCACGAGGGCGATGCCCTTGCCCGCATAGCCGACCTCAGCAGCTTTAAAGTGAACGGCAGTATATCCGACAACTATATGGACCAACTGCATGCCGGCATGCCCGTTATTGTACGCATAAACGAGGTGCAGATGAAGGGGCATGTGGTAAATGTGTACCCATCAATACAAAACAGCATTGTAAACTTTGATGTGCAACTGGATGAGCGCAACAACAAACAACTGCGCCCCAACATGAAGGTGGATGTGTACCTGGTTACCGATGTGCGCAGCAAGGTAATGCGCGTAGCCAATGGCCCGGCATTTAAAGGCCCTGCCGACCAGGACATATTTGTTTTGAACGGCGGCAAAGCCGAGCGCCGCCACGCACACATCGGGCTTGCTAATTTTGATTTTGTGGAGATAAAGGATGGCGTAAAACCCGGTGATGTGGTGATTACATCAGACATGAGCGAGTTTAAAAACGCTAAGGAGCTTACTATTAAAGATTAAGGCCATGAAATATTTATACCTCATCCTATTCATATTTTCAGGCATCAGTGCCTCCGCCCATGCCGGCGGGGATACCGTAAGGCTAAGCCTGCAGCAGGTGGTGGCGATGGCGAAGGCTAATTCCATAGCCGCTAAGCAAGCTACTACCGTGCGCGAAACCAAGTACTGGCAATGGCGTACCTTTAAGTCGAATTACCAGCCGCAGTTATCGCTTACAGGCATATTGCCGGGTTATAGCAAAACTACGCAACCTGTTTTGCAGCCCGATGGTACTATTGTGTTCCAGCCTGTGCATAATGATAATTCTTCCCTGCAGCTGGATTTTAGTCAGAGCATTACCGCAACCGGCGGTACGGTTTACGGCACCACCTCCATGCAGCGTTTTTACGATTTCGACCGGAAGAACGAGTTATATAACGGTGTGCCATACGCTATCGGCTACAGTCAGCCGCTTTTCCAGTTCAACGCGTTAAGGTGGGACAAAAAGATCGAACCGTTGAAATTTAACGAAAGCAAACAAGCCTACATCGAGTCGCAGGAGCAGATAGCCTACACCGTTACCGGCTACTTTTTCGATCTGTTACTGGCGCAGGTAAACTACCAGATAGCGCAAACCAACTTCACCAATACCGAGAAGATATTAACCATCGCCAAAGTAAAATTCGACCTGGGGAAGGTCTCTAAAAACGAAATATTGCAGTTGCAGTTAGAGCGGCTGAACGCCCAAAAGGCGGTAGGAACCGCCAAGCGCGATATGGAAATTGCCACCCTAAACCTGCGCACCTATACCGGTGCCGAGGGCGAGGACAAGATAGCTTTGGAACTGCCCGGTGCTACCATCAACATGGAGGTAAGTGCCGATAAAGTATTGGCAGAAGCCTTTGATAACCGCAGCGATGCCATCGGTTTTAT
This sequence comes from uncultured Mucilaginibacter sp., assembly GCF_946481715.1. The sequence continues at coordinate 9,853 of NZ_CAMLOV010000157.1, forward strand.
TCGCCGGGTTGCCGAAGCTAAACGGGATGTTGCCAAAGCAAAGGGGCAAAGCGGGCTGATTGCCACCTTAACTGCCAATATCGGTTTCTCTAATACCGCCCGCAACATACCCGATGTATATAAATCGCCGCAAAACCAGCAGTTGCTGCAATTACAGTTTAGTATACCCGTATTGGATTGGGGGCGTTCCAAATCGCGCGTGAAAACGGCGCAGGCCAATGAGCAGTTTACCGAATACGCGGTAGAGCAGGATAAGCAAACCTTTAAGCAGCAAATAGTAACACAGGTAACGCTGTTTAATATGATGAAGGATCAGTTGGTATTTACTGCGCAGGCCGATAGCATCGCCTCCGAAAAATATAAAATTGCCCGCGACAGGTATGTATTAGGCGACCTCAGCATCACCGACCTCAGCATCGCCTTCCAGGAAAACGACCAGGCCAAACGCGATTACGTAGCCGCCCTCCGCGATTTTTGGGGAGCATATTACCAGTTGCGGTATTTAAGCCTTTACGATTTTGAACGGAGGGAGAAGATAAATTATAAATAAAAGATTTAGAATCAAGAATCAAGAATCAAGAGCCAAGAAACAAGAGAGAAGGCGCAGAGGAAAATGACCTGCGCGATTAACAAACTAAAATAACCAACATAAAACATTCACTCATTCAATAATTCAAAACTAACCCATGATACGATTACAAAACATTGAAAAGGTGTACCGTACAGACACCATCCAAACCTTAGCATTAAACAGCATCAGCCTCGATATAGAAAAGGGCGAGTTCCTCTCCATTATGGGCCCATCGGGCTGCGGTAAAAGCACCCTGCTCAATATTATGGGCTTGCTGGATGCCCCGTCAAAGGGCAGTATCAAAATAGATGAGCAAGCCACGGGCGGCTTCAACGATAAGCAACTGGCAGCTTTCCGCAATAAAAAGCTTGGCTTTATCTTCCAGAGCTACCATTTAATAAACGATCTGCAGGTTTTAGATAACGTGGAATTGCCACTGCTTTACCGCAATACAACCGCTAAAGAACGTAAGCAACTGGCTACCGAAGCATTAGAAAAAGTTGGGCTAAGCAACCGCATCAAACACTTCCCCACGCAGTTATCGGGCGGGCAGCGCCAGCGTGTGGCCATTGCGAGGGCTATTGTAGGGCGGCCGGAAATTATCCTGGCGGATGAGCCCACCGGTAACCTGGATAGCGCCATGGGTAACGAGATAATGGATATCCTGTTGCAACTAAACCGAGACGAGGGTACCACTATTGTAATGGTAACACACGATGAGAACATGGCCCAAAAAACGCACCGTTTGGTAAGGCTCTTCGATGGGTCGCAGGTTCAATAATTCATCAGCCTAAAACATTAACATCATGCTAAAAAATTATTTTAAAATAGCCATCGCGGTACTCAGGCGAAGAAAGTTCTTCACCTTTATCAGCCTTTTTGGTATCAGCTTTACGCTTACCATACTACTGGTGATGACCGCCTTTATAGATAAGGTAGTGAACGACGATTACCCCGATAAAAAGCGCGACCGCTCACTCTATATCAGCCATATTGAGTTGCGCGGAAAAGAATCGATGAACTCGAGCGCATTGAGCTACTATTACATAAACCATTACGTAGCTAAGATGAAAACGCCAGTTAAAATCGCTATTTCATCAGGTTTTGGCTCTACCAATACTTATGTGAACAACCGTAAGATTGTTATCAACTACAAATACACCAACACCGATTTTTGGGAGGTGCTCGATTTTGAATTTGTGGAGGGTAAACCCATCAGCAAGCAACAGGTTGATAATGCCGAACGCGTTACCGTGATATCTGAGGATATGAAGAAGGAGTACTTTGGCGACGATAGTAGCCCGGCGGTTGGTAAATATATCGAAGCCGATAATATTAGATACCGCGTTTGTGGGGTAGTAAAAAGCCTGCCCATTACCTCCTACCTGCTGTATTCGGATATTTACCTGCCTATCACCACCTCAAAAACCAAATTGGATGCAGATAAAGGTTATATGGGCGGCTACGGTGCAATTGTATTGGCAAAAAACACTGGAGACGTTGCAAAAATGAAAAAGGAATATGCCGATATCGTGGCTAAATTGCCCATACCAGGCAAGGAGTGGGATCATATTTATAGCCACGCCGATTCGTACCTGGAAGGCTATGTACGCACAGGGAACGAAAAAAGCTCGGGTATGGTGTACGCATTAACGGCAATAACGCTATTTGCTTTATTTGTAATGTTGCTGCCAACGCTAAACCTGGTAAACGTAAACATCACCCGCATTATGGAACGCTCTTCGGAAATTGGGGTGCGCAAAGCATTCGGTGCTTCCTCGAGAACGCTGGTGTACCAGTTTATTGTAGAGAACCTCATCCTTACATTTTTAGGCGGGATAATTGGCGTGGTACTGTCGGTAGTGGTTATGTATTTCATCAACGATGCAAAGTTTATAGCCAACCTTACGCTCCGCCTAAACTTCACCGTGCTGGGTTATGCCTTGTTAACCTGTGTCTTTTTCGGCTTACTTTCGGGTGTTTATCCTGCCTGGCGCATGTCTAAACTCAACATCGTTACGGCTTTAAAGGCTCAATAAATTTATCAACCTTAAAATCAAAATATCATGTTCAAGCATTTATTTAAAATGATATGGAACAAAAAGAAGCAAAACTCCCTGCTTATTGTGGAGATACTGCTTTCGTTTCTTGTCATATTTGGGGTGTTTAGCTTCGCGCTAAATTCCTATAAAAATTACGCCAAACCAATGGGTTTCAATTACGACAAGGTTTGGGCTATCAGCTATAACCACACGCTGGAAACCCATAACCCCGATTCGGTAACGCTGATTTACCAAAGCCTGCTGCGCAATATCAAGTCCTTGCCGCTGGTGGTTGATGCAGGGTACGCCAGTAGCAATATCCCGTTCAGCAACAACCACATGAGCACCGGCGTAACCCTAAATGGCGTGCATGTAGATAACGTGAACAACTTTATTATGGATGAGAATTACATCAACACCATGGGGGTTAAAAT
>NZ_CAMLOV010000158.1 GCF_946481715.1 uncultured Mucilaginibacter sp.
AAAATAGAAAAAAGTACAGAAGCAATATTTTGCGTTTCCCACATATTAAACACACATAATTAGGTCGCGAAATATAGCGCCGTTATATATAAAGATGAAAAAGAAAGTTGTATTAGCTTATAGTGGTGGCCTCGACACGTCGTTCTGCTGCATCTACCTTACACGCGACCTCGGTTACGAAGTACACTCGGTAATTGTAAACACCGGCGGTTTTAGCGATGAAGAGTTAAAGGGCGTGGAAGAACGTGCTTACCAGATGGGTGTAACCAGCCACCACGTGGTTGATGAGACTGAGAATTTCTACAACACCTGCGTGCGTTTCCTGATTTATGGCAACGTGTTAAAGAATAACACCTACCCGCTGTCGGTTAGTGCCGAACGGGTAAGCCAGGCTACAGCAATTGCAAACTACGCCAAAGAAATTGGTGCCGAATACGTTGCCCATGGTAGCACAGGTGCCGGTAACGACCAAGTGCGTTTCGATATGATCTTCAACATACTGGTGCCTGATGTACAGATCATCACCCCTATCCGCGACCTTAAACTAAGCCGCGAAGCGGAAATAGAATACCTTAAGAAACACGGCGTGGAGATGAACTTCGAAAAAGCGAAGTACTCTATCAACAAAGGTATCTGGGGTACCTCGGTAGGCGGCAAGGAAACTTTAACATCTAATTTGGGTCTGCCCGAAGAGGCATGGCCAACACAGGTTACCGAAACAGGCACCCGTAATATCGAATTAACTTTTGAGCAGGGCGAACTGGTTGCTATCGATAATGAAAAATACGATCATCCGGCAAACGCGATACAGGCATTACAGGCAATCGCGCAGCCATACGGCATTGGCAGGGATATCCACGTAGGCGATACCATCATCGGTATTAAAGGGCGGGTAGGTTTTGAAGCCGCTGCACCGATGGTGATCATTAAAGCGCACCACACGCTGGAGAAACACGTGCTAACCAAATGGCAGCTATCGTGGAAAGACCAGCTATCTATGTTCTACGGCAACTGGCTGCACGAAGGGCAGTTCCACGACCCGATCATGCGCAATATTGAAGCCTTCTTATCAGATACCCAAAAACAGGTTAGCGGTAAAGTTTTTGTACAGCTGAACCCATACCGTTTCCAGGTGGTGGGTATCGAGTCGGATCACGATCTTATGTCGAACAAATTTGGCAGCTACGGTGAAATGAACAACGCCTGGAGCGGGGAGGACGTAAAAGGCTTCTCCAAGATCTTCGGTAACCAGGTAATGATATACCATAAAGTGAACGGCACCAATGAGTAACCCCGTTTTCTCGCGGAGCGAATGTTTAAGCCATTACCGTTGGGGTGATGATTGCTACGGCTGGAATTATGTTGATACGGACGCGCTTTCCATTAAACAGGAACTGATGCCGCCGGATACAGCCGAACAATTGCATTTCCACGAAGTAGCGTCGCAGTTCTTTTTTATATTGAAAGGACGGGCAACATTCTCTATCGACGGCGAAGTAAGCGTTTTAAAACCAGAACAGGGCATCGAAATTAAACCCGGGCAAAAGCACTTTGTAGCTAATAAAGAAAGCAGCGACCTGGAATTTATTTTGTACTCTACACCATCTACAAAAAATGACAGAATCAACCTCTAAAATACGCGCGGGCATTGTTGGCGGTGCAGGATATACCGGCGGCGAAATGCTGCGGATCCTCATCAACCACCCCAACGTTGATATTGTGTTTGTGCACAGTACCAGCAGCGCAGGCAAGCATGTATACGATGTGCATACCGACCTGTTTGGCGATACAGACCTGCAGTTTGCTTCGGAGCTATCTAACGCCATAGATGTATTGTTCCTGTGCGTTGGGCATGGCGATGCCAGGAAGTTTTTAGAGGCTAACGAGATACCGGATAGCGTTAAGGTTATTGACCTGAGCCAGGATTTCCGCTTAAGTCAAAACTCAACATTAAAAGGTAAAAGCTTTGTATACGGGCTACCGGAATTGAACCGCGAGGTTATAAGTTCAGCCGATAACATAGCCAACCCGGGTTGTTTTGCTACCTGCTTGCAGCTGGGCTTGCTGCCGCTGGCATCGAAAGGTTTGCTTACGCATGAAGTGCATATTACCGCTACTACAGGGTCTACCGGTGCAGGGCAAAGCTTATCGCCCACCACGCACTTCACCTGGAGGAATGATAACCTATCTGTATACAAGGCATTTAACCATCAGCATTTAAACGAGATAGGGCAATCGCTTAGGCAATTACAGCCGGATTTTGGGCAGGCTGTAAACTTTATTCCTTATCGTGGCGATTTTACAAGAGGTATTATTGCATCTATTTACACGGAAAGCAGCCTGTCGGAAGCGGATGCGTTGGCTTTATATAAAGAATACTACGCCGGGCACCCGTTTACCCATGTCACCAGTAAAGATATCGACCTGAAACAGATCATCAATACCAACAAGTGTTTTGTTCAGGTGAAGAAACATGATAATAAAATATTCATTATCAGCATTATGGATAATTTACTTAAAGGCGCCTCCGGGCAGGCGGTTCAGAATATGAACCTGATGTTTGGGCTGGATGAGCGCGCAGGATTACGACTTAAGGCGATCGGTTTTTAAAGCCCGTCGCCGTAATAATACCGTTAATTTTCGGAGGTTTTTCTGTGTTTTTCTTCAATTATCTTTAAAAAAATGAATTTATTCGACGTATATCCTATCAACCCAATAAATATTGTAAAAGGCACCGGCAGCCTGGTTTATGACGACAAAGGCACCGAGTACCTGGACCTGTACGGTGGCCATGCCGTTATCTCTATCGGGCACACCCACCCGCATTATGTAAAGCGTTTAGAAGACCAACTACACCAGATCGGTTTTTATTCCAACTCTATCGAGATCCCATTGCAAAAGCAGTTAGCGGAAAAACTCGGTAAAGTATCGGGTAAAGAAGATTACCAGCTATTCCTGTGCAACTCGGGTGCCGAAGCAAACGAGAATGCTTTAAAGCTGGCATCATTCTACAATGGCAAAAAGAAGGTTATCGCCTTTAAAAATGCTTTCCACGGGCGTACATCATTAGCAGTTGCAGTTACAGACAACCCAAAAATTGTTGCCCCGGTAAATGAAACCGACAACGTGATCTTCCTGCCATGGGCAGATGAAGCTGCTTTGGAGCAGGCATTTGCGGGTAACGATATCTCTTCGGTTATCATCGAGGGCATCCAGGGTGTGGGCGGCATACAGGTTGCACCGCTGCCTTTCCTGCAAAAGATCCGTACGCTTTGCGATGAGCATAACGCGGTATTTATTGCGGACAGTGTCCAGTGTGGGTACGGACGGACAGGCAAATTCTTCTCGCACGATTTTGCCGGCATCAATGCTGATATCTATTCCATGGCAAAAGGCATGGGTAATGGCTTCCCGGTGGGTGGTATCATTATCTCGCCAAAAATAAAACCATGGTACGGCGAACTGGGTACTACCTTTGGCGGTAACCACCTGGCTTGCGCTGCGGCACTGGCTGTTTTGGAAACCATTGAACAGGATAACCTGATGCAAAACGCCGCCGAAGTTGGCGCTTACCTGATTGGCGAGCTAAAGAAATTCGACAAGGTAAAAGAGGTACGCGGCCGTGGGCTAATGATCGGCATCGACCTGCCTGCCGAGTTAGCAAACGTTAAAAAAGACCTGCTGTTTAAGCACCGGATATTTACCGGCGAAGCTAAGCCAAACGTAGTGAGGCTTTTACCGGCACTTAACTTAACAAAAGCTTATGCCGACAGGTTCCTGGAAGCATTTGCTACGACACTGAAAAATTCTTAATCTCAATAATAAAAACACCTTCTTCAAGTCCCTCTCCTCTGGAGAGGGACTTAGGGTGAGGCTGGAGGCAAAAAATGAAACTATTTACTTCTGTTAATGATGTTACCGATGTACAGGCGCTTGTTGCCGAAGCATTGCAGCTGAAACAAAACCCGTATGCCCACGAGCATTTGGGCGAAAATAAAACGCTTTGCCTCGTTTTTTTAAACCCAAGCCTGCGTACCCGTATCAGCACCCAAAAAGCAGGGCAAAATTTGGGCATGAATGTTATTGTGCTCAACATTGATAAAGAAGGCTGGGCGCTGGAACTGAATGATGGCGTAATTATGAACGGTACTACCGTGGAGCATATCCGCGAAGCGGCAGGCGTAATGGGCGAATATTCGGACATCATAGGTGTACGCTCATTCCCCGGTTTAAAGAACCGCGAGGAAGATTATAGCGAAATGATCTTCAACAAGTTTGTGGAGTTTTGCAAAGTGCCGGTGGTGAGTTTAGAATCCGCCACCCGTCACCCCCTGCAAAGCCTTGCTGATTTGGTTACGATAGAGGAACTGAAAACCACCACGCGCCCCAAGGTAGTATTAACCTGGGCGCCACATATAAAGCCCCTGCCGCAGGCTGTACCGAACTCTTTTGCCGAATGGATGTGCAAGGGCGGGGTAGATTTCACCATCGCTCATCCGGCAGGATACGAGCTTTCCGAAGAATTTACCAATGGCGCTACCATCACCCACAATCAGGAGGAAGCGATAAAGGATGCGGATTTTATTTACGTGAAGAACTGGTCGGCTTACGAACCCTATGGCAAGATACTCCCCGGCAACGAGGACTGGATGCTTACCCTGGATAAGCTAAAGGATGCACCAAACGCCAAAGTAATGCATTGCCTGCCCGTAAGGCGCGATCTGGAACTTTCGTCGGAGATATTGGATAGCGACAGATCGGTAGTGATACACGAGGCCGGCAACCGCGTTTGGGCTGCACAGGCGGTGTTGAAACAGATGCTGGAGGCGTTGTAACAAAACCTGCCTTCCGCCTCTATCTTGTCTCTTGATTCTTAACGTCTTGATTCTATTCCGCTATGTACACGCCAAAGCATTTTCTATTAGCTGACAGCCAGGAAACTATTAGCTTCATGCAGAAGTATAGCTTTGCTACCATTATTACGAATATCAACGGTGTACCCGTGGCTACTCACCTGCCTTTCATAGTGGAGCAACGCAATGATCAACTCGTGCTCATTTCCCATTTCGCCAAGGCAAACCCGCAATCGGTAGCTGTTTTTAATGAAACATCCCTGGTGATCTTCACCGAGCCGCACGCCTATATCTCCCCTTCCAATTACGAAAAGGAACTGAACGTACCCACCTGGAACTACCTCGCCGTACATGCCTATGGCAAAGCAACCCTGATAGATGATAAAGCCGAGGTAGCCAAACTGCTGGAAAAGATGATCGGTTTTTACGAAGCCAATTACTTGAAGCAATGGGCACAACTACCTGATGATTATAAACATAAGATGATGAATGGCATCACCGCTTTTGAAATTGTGGTAGATGATTTGCAAGGCAAAAAGAAGCTAAGCCAAAATCGCAGCGATATCGAACGCGAAAATATCATCAATTCATTCAGTGGCTCTGCGGATAAGAATGAGGTGGAAATTGCGGAATATATGATGAAGATGAAATCATAGTCGGAAGCGATTTTTACCACTCCGTCAATGCTGCGAGGTACGAAGCAATCTCTACGCTTAATATTAACGCCTTGCATACCGCTCTGCATATCGGGAGATTGCTTCGTACCTCGCAATGACGATGTGGTTAGCTTAGCGCTGCTATTACTGCTACGGCCACTGCTACTTATTCCTATACGATGCGTTGATCACCCTATTCAACGTTAACCCCTGCACAATAATGGAAAATATCACAATAAAATAACTTCCCGAGAGAATAAAATGCCGATAAGGGGATGCGGGCAGTGCCAGTGCTAAAGCAATGGTGATACCTCCCCTCACCCCCGCCCAGGTAAGTATGCTTACATTACTATAACTCACATTTAATGAGCGCCTTAAGAACGTTAACGGAAGCGCAATGCTAAGCCAGCGGGCAATTAATATCACCACAATGCCTATGGCCCCGGTGAGGTAATAGTTTTTGATATAGGGCAAATTCACCATCTGCAAGCCTATCATTACTATCAGCATAGTGTTCAGCATCTCATCAATCAGACCCCAAAAGTTTTCCAGTGCTTCGTGCGAGTGTTCTTTGTTATCGGCGTTGATAGAACGCCCTCCGGCAAGCAGCCCTGCGGTAACAACAGATAAGGGAATGGAGAGGTGCAGCCACTCGGCCACTACCGAATTCAGCATCACCAGCCCTAACGAAACCAGCACAATGGTTTGAAAATCTTTTATAGATAGCATCAGCCTGTAAGCCAGAAACCCGGTTACCGCGCCTAAGGCCATGCCACCAAAAACTTCCTGTATAAATATCAGCACCGCTTTGGCGAAGTTGATATTTTCCGCCCCGGTGCGGGTTATCTCCAGCAGCGTAATAAACAAAACAAGCCCTATGCCGTCGTTAAATAACGATTCGCCGGAGATGATCGTCTCGAGGTTGGATGGCAGCTTAGAGCCCTTTATAATAGCCGCTACCGCAACAGGATCTGTTGGCGATACCAGGGCACCAAACAACAGGCAGTACACGTAAGGTATCTTTATATCGATAAAGCCCGCCACATAATAAAGCAGTGTGCCAAATATTGCTGTGGAAAGCATAACGCCAAGCGTGCTTAATATCAGCACCGGGCGCATCTCCCGCTTAAGTTTGCGTACATTAAGGTTAAACGCGTTGGCAAACAGCAGGAAACCCAGCATAATGTTGAGTACAGTGGCTGAGAAATTAATATGCTTGGCAAGCAAGGTAAGGTAGCGGGCAATGTTGGGGTCGAGGTTATCAATGGCAATGGTGAGGATAGACCCAATTATCGCCAGGGCCATAATGCCAATAGTACCCGGCAGCTTTAAAAAGCGGGCATTAATATAGGAGTATAAAGCGCTTACTATAACCAGCAGCGCAATGATGAGGAACAGATCCATGGCTTACGTTAGCCTATATAACCAAAGCATCGGTTAATAGTTTTACTACCTGGCCACCGGATCGGTCATCATGGTATTGGTATCGAACGAGTGGATAACCAGCCGGTTATCGCTGTTGCGGGTGAAGTAATTAACCGCCCAGTTAAAAAACACGATAGATTTATTGCTGAAACCCGCCAGCGACAGCAAGTGCACAAACATCCACAATATCCAGGCAAAAAATCCCTGGAACTTTAATTTCTTTAAATCGGCCACCGCCTTGTTGCGGCCAACAGTTGCCATAGTACCCAGGTCGTTATACTTAAATGCCGTGGTTGGCTTATTATTTATAATACATATAATATTCTTAGCCAAATGTTTACCCTGTTGCAAAGCAACCTGCGCTACACCCGGGAAACCATTTGGATTAGCCTCGCTTACAACCGACGAAACATCGCCAATGGCAAATACATTTTGGTAGCCTTTTACCCGGTTTATCTCATCGGTTTGGATGCGGCCGCCTTTGGCAATAGCTTCGGGCAGCAGGCCTTCAGGCATTTCGCCGCGTACGCCGGCTGCCCAGAAAACACTGCGGGTTTTGATATCTACGCCGTTGTCTATCTTCAGGATATCGCCGTTATAACTTGATACATGCACGCCGTTATAAATAAAAACACCCATATCCGTTAGGAATTTCCCCGCTTTGGCAGAGGCTTGTTCGGACATAGCGCCGAGCACCCTATCCTTTCCTTCCACTAAATATACCTTCATGTCCTCTTTGCAAAGCCCCGGGTAATCTTTACAAAGTACATACTTGCGCAGTTCGGCAATAGCGCCGGAAAGCTCCACCCCTGTTGGTCCGCCGCCTACCACCACAAAGGTCAGAAGTGCTTCGCGTTCTACGGCATCAAATGTAACAAGCGCTTTCTCGAGATTTTGAATAATGAGACTGCGCACGTTCAGGGCCTCGGCAATGTTTTTCATCGGGAGCGTGTAATGCTCCAGTTCTTTGTTGCCGAAATAGTTGGTATTGGCGCCGGTGGCAATCACCAGGTAGTCATAATGGATATCGCCTATATTGGCGGTAACTATTTTTGCTTCGGTATCTATCTTTTGCACTTCGGCTAAATGGAAAGTAAAATTCTTTTGCCTGCTAAAGATCCGCCTGATGGGAAAACCTATCGAATCGCCCTCGAGTGCTCCCGTGGCAACCTGGTAAAGCAGTGGCTGAAAGGTATGGTAGTTGTGCTTATCCAACAGTAAAACCTCAACCGGCGCGTGTTTTAATTTTTTGGCCAGCTGTATGCCTGCAAAACCACCGCCAATAATGAGTACGCGGGGCCTTGCCTGATGTTTTTTATCCATAGCTATGTATAAGGGCGGCAAATTAATAATTAAACCGCCGGTTTGTGTTTAGCTTTAACAGGATAAATTAAATATGTGTTTTTAATGGCAGTGTTTTTATCGTGGAATATACTTTGCCTGGACAAAAACGAAGCCGGAAAAAGGTGATTTTTCCGGCTTTGCAATTTCCTTTCTTAGCTTCTAAAAACGTTATATCTTTTCATAGAACTTATAAAAGTACTCAGGATTTTTAACACCATAATCTTTTATGTTGTTACTTACGGCAACCCAGTCGTTAACGGTATACTCCTTTGCACCTGTTTTTACTTCGTGCACAAAACGCAGCCATACATGATCACCGGCGGCTATGTTTTTTACCGTCGGTGCCGATGGTTTGAGGTTGAATTTTATCCTGTAACCATTTGCCACCTCTACTACAGCGCTCTTCCAGTTACCGTTGGGATATTTCTGCACATCGGTTACTTTGCCATCGGTAAAACGTACGCGGTTAGCTTCGTATAGGAAAGCGTATTGAGGGATTTCCTCCTTTTCGGCCTGGAAAACGACTTTGCCGCCTTTGGTAATGGTTTCCGGCGAGATGGTCAATGGCGAGTCATTTCCATACACGCACATAGCTACTTTAATTTCTACTTCATCTCCCGGCTGTACCAAACCTTCTATGGCCTTGTATTTGCCTCCAGCTTGCAAGACAAACTCATCACCACCCTGCGTTACTTTATACCCTTTAAGGTGGCCGGCAAACATGTTGGGGTAAGTGGTATCTGCCTTACCAACTACTTTAAAAGTAAGCGCTTTGGCCGATACCCTTTGTGAGGCGGCCCGGTCGTGTTTTCCCTGTGCAGAATTATGATAATCCTCAAATGTTTTACGGTCGGGGTATACCCGCTTACCATTTCGCCATATCTTTTGGCGGTATTTTGCTGTATCGATATCAAAGTAATAAAAGGTTTCATAATTGCTATAATCAGCCTTAATAAGGTGCGGGTTACTTTTTACCGGGGCAACCGAGTATGATTTTGGCTTGAATTGTTTCACCAGTTCTTCCACCTCTTTCACCTCCGACTCGGGGTAAGCTTTGCCGCCTATCAGAAAAACAACCTTCTCGCCTACTTTAAACTCGCTCGACATGGTACCCTTCCCCGGCAATTTTACCATGCCTTCTTCGTAAAGGTTTCCGCTTTCACTAGTTAGTTGCAACCTGGTAAAGAACTGGTTTTGCGGTACAGCGGCTTTTTTGGCAAGGTTTTCCCTTTCAATAGGGGTTTGGTACGTGATCTTTTGATTTTTTGTTTGAATAATTACAAGGCCATCTTTTAATTTATCGCCATACTTTTTGTATTCGGCCCTTACAACCGGCGGGTTAAAAGTAGTTGTGGTTATTACGCACTTACCACTAATTTTGTATAGGATATCATCGGGGTAGCTTTTGCCGTCTATCAATACTAAGGGATGCGGCCCCATCCCGCTCAGGTCGTTTATAACACTCAATTTTTCGTCGGACCGTAAGTTGGCAAACGCCAGGCAGCTTATCATTACCACTGGCAAAATAAGCAGGTAAATTATCTTCTTCATATTTGATGTTGGTTTGTTAAATAACATGGCGATACGCTTTTTAAGCGGTACTTTACTAAAACTGTGGAAGAGATAGCTCTGGCCCGATACGGCCAGCTTAAATAGCAGCTGCGCGTAAATGCCCTTTTCGTCCTCACCGGCCGCAATACGGTCTACCTCAAATTCGTGGTTCTCTTCTATCGAACGCATGTACAGGTAAGCAAAGGGGTTAAACCAAAGTATTACCTGTACCACACGGGCAACAATCCTATCGGCAGAGTGCATTAGCTTAACGTGCAGCATTTCGTGAGCGATGATCTGTTTTATCTCCTCAGGTTCCAATTCGTCCATATCGATAAATATCACGTTGAGGAAAGAACTGTTACCTATCTTTTTATCGCCTTTAAGCACCCGTACATTGCCTATTTGCATAAGTTTTTTACGCTTCATCCGGCCGAAAAAAGACATAAGCGTAACTATTAGATGTAGCACAGATATTGTAGCTATGGTCATATAGGCCAACTTTACCGCGTTCATCCAATCGAATGGTTGCGTGTTGTTGACGATGTTTACCGCGGGCTCTGCTTGTGTAATGGTTTGCATCTTTTGTACATAGATAACAGGCTCCATCATTGGCGAAGGTGCTACAGCGTCGACCGTAAAACTCAATGCCGGTATTACGAAGCTCAACAGCAGCGAGGCCAGCAAGTACCATCGGTTTACGGTGAAGAAGGTTAACCTCCGCAAAAAGAGGTAGTAGAACGCGTAGAAAATACCGGTGCATGCCGATACCTGCAGCAAATAAATTAGTGTTTTCATTTCTTGATGTTTTTATCGATCATTTCCTGGATTTTTTTGATGTCCTGGTCGCTAAGCTTCTCCTCTTTCACCATAAAAGATAAAAGGCTTTCCACCGAGTTGTCAAAATAGCCGGTAAACATTTTTTTGAACGATTCCTTCCGGTACTCTGCCTTGCTGATGGCCGGGAAGTACTCATACGTTTTGCCGTAGGCTTTGTAGGCTACGTAGCCCTTCTTTTCCAGCAGGCGCACCACGGATGATATGGTGTTGTATGGCGGCTTAGGCTCATCCGGCAGGGCATCAATAATATCCTTTACAAAGGCCTTCTTCAGCTTCCATAAAATTTGCATTACGCGTTCTTCGGTACGGGTTAACTCTTCCATAAACCAAATATATAACTTAGTTTTCAGTTTTACAACTATATTTTAAGTTATATAATGTATTTTTCAGTTTACGATTGTAAAGTACTGATTTAAAGCGAAATAATTTAAAAACGAAAAGAAAGCAGAAGTGGCGAAGCTAAATGATGGAAGATTGACTGGTGTTTTGTGGCTAAGCTTCGAAATAATTCATAAAACGCTAACTATCTGATTGTTGACCAGCATTGGTTAGGCTATTGCTTTGAAGTAGTACCAATAACAGCGTAGATTTTCGCAATAAATCAATTGCGTTTTGCGGGCTTATAGGTAGGTGCTACAGGGCGATAACAACTAATCAATACGGTTTTAAACAAAGCTTAACGAGTAAATTCAGCAAATTTTAAAATCTGTAAAGCCCATAGCCCCCTAGGCAGTGCTAATTTGCGTTTTAACCTGAGGCATTGCCCTAATAGGCATGACCCATAGGCACATGCATATTAGGGCATTAGAGTGCAAAGCCCGTTAAGTCTTGGATAAACCGGATGACAGGAAACAGCTGCTTACGCCAAATTTCTCCCGGCATTTACAATACCATATACCGTGCGTATTACCAGTTTATTATAAATACCTATAAGTTCCTCATCCTGCGTGTTGTTAAGGCATTGCAGGGCATAGTGCTGTATAATAACCAGCGGCAATACGATTTTCTCGCGGATGGCTATCGAGCGGCGCTCCACCGGCGATTCTTCCATTAGCACTGCCATACCGGTAAGTTCCAGCAGCAGGGTTTTGGTTAGTTCAAATTCTTCTTTTAAGCTCTTCCAAAATTTACCGAATTTCTTGTCCTTTTCGAGGTATGCCGTCACGCGGAAATCGGATTTCGACATAGACATCATACAGTTATCCAGCATGGTTTTAAAGAATCCTGAATTCTGGTAAAGCACTTTCACTTCTTCCCAGTTTCCGCCGTCTTTCATTTTCTTTAACGCGGTGCCCACGCCGTAAAAACCCGGTATGCTTTGCTTTAGCTGGCTCCATGATGTTACAAAGCTAATGGCACGCAAGTCTTCCAGTTTTAACTTGGCCGATGCGTTGCGCTTGGTTGGGCGGCTGCTGATGTTTATCTGCGATAATAGTTTCAGTGGGCTAAATTTCTCCAGGTACTCTACAAATAACGGATGTTCGCGCAGGGCCAGGAATAAACCATGGCTTGCCTCGGCCATTTCCGCAATCAGGGCTTTGTGGCTATCATCAAGCAAATCGTGACGGTTAGGGTGCAAGGCAGAAACCACGCCGGCATTTATCAGCTGTTCGGTATTAAACCTTGCCGTTTCTACCGAACCGTACTGCGAACTAACAGTTTGACCCTGTATGGTTAGTTCGATATGGTCGTTGGCAATTTCCTTGCCCATTGATGCATAAAAGCGGTGCGTTTTGCCGCCACCACGGGCAGGCGGACCTCCCCTGCCATCAAAAAATGCCAGATCGATGTCGTATTTACGGGCCATGGCGGTAAGCTCTACCTTGGCTTTATAAATACTCCAGTTGGCCATCAGGTAGCCACCGTCTTTGGTGCTATCGCTAAAGCCGAGCATAATGGTTTGCCTGTTACCCCGGCTTTTCAGGTGTTTTTTATAGAATGGATGTGTGTAAAGTGTCTCCATTACGTTGCCGGCATGTTTAAGATCGTTAACGGTCTCAAACAGCGGCATAAAATCAACGGTAAGCTTATCTTTTTTCCAGCCGCTCCATAAAAACAGGTCTATCAGTTGCAAAATATCTGATGCTTGCTGG
>NZ_CAMLOV010000159.1 GCF_946481715.1 uncultured Mucilaginibacter sp.
AGCACACTGTTGGCCGTTGGGCTGTTCAGCTGTAACGAATCTTGCTTTAACCTTCTATCCAGCACGCTAATGCGCTTGCCATTGAGGTACACTGTGGCATAGTCGCGCATTTCTTTAATTTTAAGCAAACCGCTTGCGGCGTCCTTAAGCGTGGTGCGGTACAGCACAAAACCGTAGCCCTGGTCAATGTCTTCAAAGCTCAGGGGTTTCTCCGATTCTACCGGGATACCCAGGTTGCTAAACAGGTTTGCCTTGCCGCTGAATTTGATCACTTCCAGCGCGAAGGTCATGCGTTTTTTTCCGGGTACATCGGGCAGGGTTTCGCCGGGCGGCAAGTGTTTGGCAATTACAGCCCTGAATTTATCGTATTTGGCAGTAGGGTTGCCTGCTTCATCCAAAGGCGCATCATAATCGTAGCTGGAAGTTTGAGGTGAATAGGACTCTGTTTTGCTCATGTTGGCGCCGTTCATAAAATCGCGCGTGGTGCCGCCATGGAACATATACATATTGATGGATATACCCGCTGACAATACCTCATCCAGCTTTTTGGCGTCCGCATCGGCGTTACTGCCGCTGTGAGGTTTGCCCCAGCTATCAAACCAGCCGGGGTACCACTCGGCTATGTAGTATGGCCCTTTGCCGTTGTGGTATTTGTTGATGAGCTCCTTTACTTTCCTGGGGTTGTCCTCGCCGTTTACTGCGGGCAAAAAACCGGGCAGGTAACCCGCAGGCATTTGCGAAGGCCCATCGCAGGTAAACAGCAAACCGTCAAATCCCGCTTCGCGGAAGATCTTCTCATTTTGCGCAAGGTACTCTTTGTCGTTGCTGTACGATCCGTACTCGTTCTCTATCTGCACCATCAGGATATTGCCGCCGTGGTTCACCTGTAACGGCGCCAGTTGCTTGCCAACCTCCATCATGTAGTTTCGGTAAGCACTGATGAAAGGCCCATCCGTACTGCGCACCTTCATATCTTTACCCTTAAGCAGCCACCAGGGGTAACCGCCAAATTCCCACTCGGCGCATACATAGGGGCTGGGGCGCAGTACCACCCAAAGGCCTTCCTCTTTGGCAATGCGTATAAATTCGGCAATATCGTTATTGCCGGTAAAATCATACTTACCCTGCACCATTTCGTGCGCGTTCCAAAAAACGTAGGTGCCAATGGTGTTTAGGCCCATGGCTTTCGCCATCTTCATTCGTTCGCGCCAATACTCGCGGGGGATGCGGGTGTAGTGCATCTCGCCCGATATCATTTGCAAGGGTTTACCATCCAGCATAAAGGTGCTGTCGCCAAGGGCGAAGGTGTGGTTTACGGTTTGGGCATTGCTTAGGGTGATGCCGCTTAAAAACAGGGCACAGTAAATAAATATCCTCTTCAACATATCTCGCTCACAAATTAAAACAGGCCCAGCTGGCCTTTATCGTCTATATCAATATCATCCGGATTGGTTATCTCGAAATCTATCTTTTTCTTTGGAATTTCCTCCGATTTTTGAAGATTTTCACCGATTTTTTCCGGTAAATCAGGCTGTTTTGGCTCAACTGATTCGTCAGATTTAACGGCGGCCGGGGCCGATTGTTGTGCAGCCGGGGCGGCATCGCTAACCTGCTTGTCTTCGCCAGTGAGGGTAATCTCCGTATCTTCTACCGAGTCGGGTGCCGGGTCTGGTACATCCTCCGCATCGTCGTGCTCGGCTATTAGTTCCACCGTTTTTACAAGGTGCACGGACAGGCGGTTACCCATGGCTTTCATGCCTTTTACATCTATCAGGTCGGTCAAATTCAATTCCGCCGTTTCGGGGATCAGCGCTTTGCCCTTCAACTGCTCAACCTTAACAATAGGCTGCGAAGCACCGGAGATGATGATAAGTTTTGAACCGGGTTCATCGCTTATAATGCTGGTTTGCTTGCCTATAACCGTATTTTCGAACACAAAACGCTTCACCATGTAGTTCTTCGATTTACCATCATAGTGTACTACTGCAAACACTTTGGCAGGGTCGTACTTTTCAATAACGGTCATTTTATCATCAAAGTGGTTGTTTAGGTCAAAGCTGGTTAGCTCATAGGTGCCGTTGCCAAATATGTTAAGGATGCGGTCGTCACCATCAAATTCGCCCAGGTATTTGCCACGGCCATCTGCGTTGAGGCGTTTTAATATGTCATCGTACCATATTTTACGCCCTGCCAAAGTAGAAACACCCTTGCTTTTCAGCACCACCTTTTTCACCGGGTACTTGGTAACCATGTTACCCATCGATCCGCGTCCTTTTATGGCAAGCACAGCAAAATCCTCATCAAAATTGAGCTTTTTCAGCTTAGCATGCGGTTTCAGCTGCACGTTTACTACCTCCGCCTCACCATTTGGGTTAGCGGTAAAGTACAGTGTTTTAGATCCTTTGCTGCCTTTGGTGAGATCGTACTCCTTATCTCTGGTAATACCTGCAACCGAGAAGCGCTTGATATAACTTACGCCGCTTTGCCCGTCTTTATAGATCATGTTATACACGGTACGCTCGTCGTTCTTTTTAAACACGGCCACGTGCAAAATATCCTTACCCACAAAAACCTTATCCTGCACGCGTAC
This sequence comes from uncultured Mucilaginibacter sp., assembly GCF_946481715.1. The sequence continues at coordinate 2,591 of NZ_CAMLOV010000159.1, forward strand.
CACCACAAACTTGCCATCCTCGCGGAAAACAATGATATCGTCGATATCCGAGCATTCACCTACTAACTCTACGTTATCTTCTTTTTTCAGCGCAGAGCCTATGAAACCATCTACACGGTTTACAAATAGTTTGATATTGGCCAACGCCACCTGCGATGCTTCTACCTTATCAAAGGTGCGCAGTTCGGTTTTGCGGCCGCGGTCTTTACCGTATTTATCTCTTAATTTTTCAAACCAGGCAATGGTGTAATCTGTAAGGTGCTTCAGGTGATGTTTTACCTGTTTTATCTCGGCTTCCAGGTTTTTGATCTGCTCGTCGGTCTTTTTAAAATCGAAGCGGGTGATGCTGCTCATTGGCTTATCAATCAGCTTTTTATAGTCCTCCGCCAATATCTCCCGGTAAAACAGCGGGAAGAAAGGCGTAAACAAACGTGTCAACGCTTCAACCACCAGTTCGAAGGTTGAGGAACCTTCGTAGTCGGGATGTTTATACATCCCTTCCTGTATAAATATTTTCAGTAAGGAACTGAAGAATATTTTCTCCATCAACTCCTTTAGCTTTATCTCCAGCTCTTGTTTAAGCAACTCGCGAGTGTAGTTGGTGCTCTCCACCAACATATCGTTCACGCTCATAAAGCGTGGCTTATCGTCCTGTATCACACAGGTATTTGGCGATATAGACACCTCGCAATCGGTAAAGGCGTATAGGGCATCAATGGTAACATCGGGCGAAATACCAGGTGCCAGGTGGATAACGATCTCTACGCTTTGCGCGGTGTTATCCTCAATCTTTTTAATCTTGATCTTACCCTTATCATTGGCGGATATAACGCTGTCTATCAAGCTACCCGTGGTAGTTGTAAATGGTATCTCGGTAATGGTCAGCGTTTTTTTATCGCGCTCTATAATTTTGGCGCGTACACGTACCCTACCGCCGCGCTGCCCTTCGTTATAAGCAGAAGCATCTGCCATACCGCCCGTTGGGAAATCGGGCAGTAAATTGGGGCGGATACCTTTTAGCGATGCAATGGATGCATCAAGCAGTTCGATAAAGTTATGCGGCAATATTTTTGTAGCCAAACCTACGGCAATACCTTCTGCACCCTGCGCCAATAGCAACGGAAACTTTACGGGTAAGGTTATTGGTTCGCGGTTACGGCCATCATAGCTAGCCTGCCAAACGGTTGTATCGGGGTTAAATACCACATCCAGCGCAAACTTTGAAAGCCGCGCCTCGATGTAACGGGGAGCAGCAGCCGAATCGCCGGTTACAGGGTCGCCCCAGTTGCCCTGGCAATCTATCAACAGGTTCTTTTGCCCTATCTGCACCATGGCATCACCTATGGAGGCATCACCGTGGGGGTGGTACTTCATGGTGTTACCGATGACGTTGGCTGCCTTATTAAAACGCCCGTCGTCCATCTCCTTCAACGAGTGCAGGATACGGCGCTGTACCGGTTTTAAACCATCGTTTAGGTGCGGCACAGCACGGTCGAGAATTACATAGGATGCGTAGTCCAGGAACCAGTTTTCGTAAAGCCCATCAAGGGTTGTTATGGTATGAAGCTTGTCTTCAGTATTATCAGGGATGTTATCAGGATGCAGATCGTCACTCATTCTTCAGCAAAAAAAATTTGGATGGGTAAAGATAAGATAATGTGCAGATATGTACCGAACATTCGGGATGCAGATGTGCAGATTTTATGCACAATACTGCGAGGATTAGCCCTCCCTCAACTTCTTCCTCTCCCGTAGCATCATCCCGTAATCCATCCTCCTTAGCGCCGCATTTACGGTACTTACTATCCTGTTTGTCCTTGTTTCCTCGGTTTTTGCATCATTTATCCATTTAATAAAATACCCCCGGTGCGATTTGGTGATGCTATTAAAATAATCGGCCGCTTCGGGTTCAAAATCAAAACACTCCTGCAAATCTTCGGGAACTTCTAGCTTAAAATCCACGTCAAACTCCAGCCTTACCCGCAGCAAGGCACCTTTCTCTTTGCGGATGCCTTTACGGATCTCCTGCCGCAGGGCCATGATGTGTTTTCCCTCGCCCATCGGCATCAAGCTCATGCCGGCAATGGGTAGTTCATCCAAAAAGCCACGCACCCTGAACGATCTCCTGTCACTTGGTTTTAACTCCATGGCAATGTCCGCAGGGATCTCGATATAGGTCCAGCCTGTTTTATCGCCGTATTGGTTAAACTGTAGGATTATGGTATTAAAATCGACCATGCCCAAATATATAGATTGGGCAGCAAATGTTAAATGTTTGTTAAATGATAATATTTAACACTTTGAGGTGTAACACATCGGTTGTTGGGTGCATCTTATGAGTATAAAATCAAAACCAAATAACTTATAATATCATGAAAAATCTAAAATCAATTATCCTCGGCTTAGCCCTATTATTAGTATGTGGCGCCGTAAACGCAAACCCTATCCCAACAAACGAAAACCTTACTGCTACCCACGCCATAAATACTTATGTTGACGCCATAACGCGTGGTAAATTAGGCGGGCTTAACGATGTGCTTGACCAATCGGTAAAATTTAGCATGCTGCGCGGCAAAAAAGTTTTAAGCTTTGATAAAAAGCAAATGATGGAGTTTTTTAAAGGCGACAAAAACGTGGAGCAAGCCTGCACTACCAGCACAGATATTGTAGAAAACAGTGCCGATGTTAAAGTGGTAAAAGTGGATATGAAATACGATGGCTTTACCCGCAGCAACTACGTAACCGTAGCAAACACAGGCGATGGCTGGAGGATAACCAACGTTTACAGCGTTTTTAAATAGTTTTTTATTAGTTTAGTTTAGTGTTTAAGTGTGAGGCGCCCCGATGTATCGGGGCGCCTTTATTATTTTACATAGGGCTGCAAAACTGCCTGCCATTTGTCATACCCGGTTTTATTGAGGTGTAGCAAGTCGCTCTCAAATAAGGATGAATCGGGTTGCATGGTTGCCTGGTTTAATATTACCGATGCCACATCGATGTAATGCCCCTTCTTTTTCCCGGCCAAGAAAGCTTTAATTTTGGTGTTGGCTATCTTTACTTCGGGGAAGTATTTGGCACGGCTGGGGCTGGGTTTTACAGCTAAGAAGTAAACCTCGGCATTAGACAATTTACGGCTCAGCATAGCCCATAGTTTGGTAAATTCTTCTGCCACAAAATCGCCTGTTTTACCGGCAGCTATATCATTTTCACCTGCATAAATAAAAACCTTTTTGGGCCGATAGGGAAATAAAATATACGGTGTATAATAATCTACCAATTGCTCTAAAGTACAACCACCCACGCCGCGGCGGATGATGGGCTTATTGCTAAAGCGTTGCTCCAGGTCGGTCCATTTGCGGATAGAGGAGCTGCCGATAAACAAGATGCCATCCTTTGGCGGAAATTTGAGGCTGTCCTGCTTTTTAAAATCGCGTATCTCATTATCGAAGGGGAAACCGGTTTGAGCATTGGCCCTAAAGCCCGTTACGGCTAAAATAAAAAGTATTATAATCCTCAATTTCATATTGCTTGCGATAATCTTTCTTCAAAAAACATAAAGGGCATAAGGCTGTGTACGCCATCAATTTCCCAAACGGGTCCGTCGATGCAATATAACAACATTTTAAAAGGGCTGTTTTGGCGTTTTTCGCATTCGGCCATTACCTGCAGGCAGGCACCGCACGATGTTACGGGTTTTAAAAGGGCAAACTCATCAGTTTTAGCGGTTACGGCCATGCTTACAATAGGGTCATCAGCATGGCTGGTACCCCAATGGAACAAGGCAACCCGCTCGGCACAAAGCCCGGATGGATATGCCACATTTTCCTGATTGCTGGCGTGCAATATTGTACCGCTCTTAAGTAGCAATGCAGCACCCACCCTAAATTTTGAATAGGGTGAATGCGAGGTAGCAAAAGCTTTCACAGCTTCCTGGCAAAGATTATGGTCGATGTTGTTCAATTCCTCAACAGTATCGTATTCCTTAAAGGCTATTTTTATTTCGTGCTTTGTCATATTGTAGCTCCGCCTGAAAAAGAGGGGGATACAAGATAAGGCTTAATCTTTAAACTTCCAAAATTTGGAGGTTCCGAAATCTTTTGAATCCATTATCAAAGTGTCTTTGATAAAATATACTTTGAAGCGCTCAGGGCCATCATCATACATTATTTTTATGGAGTCGGCGGTTATTGAGTATTTATAAGACGCAAACTGATCAACATAATAAATGGAATCCAGCCTTATATCAAACGTTGCATTCGCGTCTGAACCATCTGTCCAGACCCCTATTAAACTATCTTTAAAAGATGCTTTTACTACCGGCCCCGATACTCCAGGCAAAAAATCCTGCTTCAACTTTAGCGAATCTTTTTTATATACTATCTTTTTAGGCGCTTGGTTGCATCCCAAAACGAGTAAGCTAATAAGCAGGGACGAATATTTCTTCATTATAATATTACACCGCCACCGGCAATTCCACGCTATCTAAATTTTCGGCTATCAGCGGGTTTACGCTTTCGTCATCCTTTTCTACACGCAAATTGTTTACGATGTGTTGCTGACGGGTCGGTGTGTTTTTACCCATAAAATATTCCAGCAAAGCTTTAATGTTGGCGTCCTTCAAAAACACAGGGTCTAAGCGAATATCCTTCCCTATAAATAAGCCGAACTCATCGGGCGAGATCTCGCCCAAACCCTTAAAGCGGGTTATTTCGGGCTTGTTGCCCAGTTTGGCAATGGCGTTGCGGCGCTCCTCGTCGCTATAGCAATAAATGGTTTCCTTTTTATTGCGTACGCGAAACAGCGGCGTTTGCAGGATAGAGACGTGCCCGGCTTTTACCAGATCGGGGAAAAACTGCAAAAAGAAGGTCATCAGCAACAGGCGGATATGCATGCCATCCACATCGGCATCGGTGGCTACCACAATATTGTTATAGCGCAGGTTATCTATGCCGTCCTCAATATTTAGCGCGTGCTGCAGCAGGTTAAATTCTTCATTTTCGTAAACCACTTTCTTGGTGAGCCCGAAACAGTTGAGCGGCTTTCCCTTTAAGCTGAACACCGCCTGGGTTTGCACATCGCGCGATTTGGTGATGCTTCCGCTGGCCGAATCACCCTCTGTAATAAACAATGTAGTATCCTGTTTGCGCTCGTGGTTATCGTCGAAATGGATCTTGCAATCGCGTAACTTGCGGTTATGTAGCGATGCTTTTTTGGCCCGGTCGTTAGCCAGTTTTTTTATTCCCGCGATATCCTTGCGTTCGCGTTCGGATTGTAATATCCTTGCCTTTAGCGCATCGGCAGTTGCAGGGTTTTTATGCAGGTAATTATCCAGTTCGCGCTTTACAAAATCGCCAATGAACGTACGTACCGATGGCCCATCCGGCCCAATATTTTGAGAACCAAGTTTTGTTTTTGTTTGCGATTCGAAAACCGGTTCCTGCACCTTTATGGCGATAGCAGCTACGATAGATGCGCGTATATCCGCCGCATCGTAATCTTTATCATAAAATTCGCGGATGGTTTTTACCACAGCTTCGCGGAAGGCGGCCTGGTGCGTACCGCCCTGTGTTGTATTTTGGCCGTTTACAAAGGAATAATATTCTTCGCCATACGATTGGCCGTGCGTCATGGCTATCTCTATATCATGGCCCTTGAGGTGAATGATGGGGTAACGAAGGTTCTCGGCATCAGCATTACGCACCAATAGGTCGTACAAGCCGCGTTCTGACAGGTATTTTTTGCCGTTAAAATTTAGCGTAAGGCCTGAGTTAAGGAACACATAGTTCCAGATCATATTCTCTACAAATTCCGGTATAAAGCGGTAGTGGCGGAAAATGGTATCATCGGGTATAAAATTGATGGCCGTGCCATTGCGCTGCGAGGTTTCTTTCTCAGGCTCATCGCGTTTCAGCTCGCCTTTTTCAAATTCCGCAATTTTGGTACGTCCGTCGCGATAAGATTGAACAGTAAAATAATTGGACAACGCGTTAACCGCTTTGGTACCCACGCCATTCAAGCCCACCGATTTTTGGAAGGCTTTGCTATCGTACTTACCGCCTGTATTTATTTTTGATACGCAATCGATAACTTTGCCCAGCGGTATACCGCGGCCATAATCGCGCACGGAAACTTTATGGTCGCTCATGGTTACCTCTATGGTTTTGCCCGAGCCCATTACAAACTCGTCTATCGAGTTATCAACTATCTCTTTCAGCAGCACATAAACGCCATCATCGTAAGCCGAGCCATCGCCCAGCTTGCCAATGTACATCCCCGGCCTTAAGCGTATATGTTCCTTCCAGTCGAGCGACCGTATACTATCGTCGTCATAATTACTAATCTCTGCCATATCTTTCTAAAAATTGAGGATACGAAATGCCCCGGGTGCAAAAATAAATTTCCCACACCTAAATCTGTATTTAAATGTGCTAACTTATTAACATTACCGTTTATGGTTTAAACTTAATACAATTACTGGCCCTATCCATGTCTTTATAAAACTCGGGACCTTTTTCATTCGAAAAGCATACTGCCAGTATGGTACCGGTACGGTCTTTTTGTAAAGTTACCAGTAATGCGTATTTATAGTGCTTGGTAATTGGCACGTCCAGCAAATTTAACAGGTACGATTTACCGGCATCCGCATTATAACGCGCACAAATTTTGGGTGGTATAGGGCGTGTAAAGTAAGCGCTTCGGTCGCCTGTAAAAGCCAGTGCATGAGCCGTACCCATTGCCAGGTATAACGAATCGGGGTCGCCCTGCATGGTTTCCTTATTGCCTATAGTACGTAAAAATGCTGCGTAGTTCTCTTTCTGCGATTTCACCTGGAACCATATTTCGAAACCCTTGCCAGGCAACTCCATGGCGTAGTCAAACGAAAAATCTTCGTTATCAGGCGCCACTATTTCTTTAAAGCCTTTTGGGAAAACAAAGGTTGCGTTTGCCCGCATCACCCTCTCCTTAAAATCGCGAAGTTGCTGGCTGGTGTATACAGGCCTTTTTACAGCAACAGGCGTTTTTTTGTTGCGCAAAGGCTGCTTGTTGCCCTGTGCAATTGCGGGCGCAATGCAAAACAACAATATACCTATAAGTAATATTTGTTTAATTTGCCTCAAATCAGTTTAATCAAGCGGGGTAGTACAAAAAATTAACGAACGAATTTAATTGATTTAAAACGATTTTTAAAATTATAATATAAATTTAAAAAATAAACGTTTAGGTAAATGAGCATAAAACCAAGGCTTAGCCGTTTCGACCTGACAATGATCGTGGTAAGCCTGGTAATAGGCATGGGCATTTTTGGCACTCCAAGCGATGTTGCCGTAAAAGCCGGCAGTGCATGGATATTTTTTGGCGCATGGGTGTTTGGCGGATTAGTGAGCCTTTGCGGTGCACTAACCTTTGCCGAGATAGGTGCCCGCTACCCCACAACAGGCGGTTTTTATAAAGTTTTCTCTTACTGCTACCACCCTGCATTCGCTTTCATGATCAACTGGGTGTTGGTAATCAGCAACGCTGCATCGGTAGCGGCCGTGGCCTTGTTAGGTGCCGAATACATTAACCCTATTTTATTGCCTGCGGGCATGCAAAACAGCTTCGGCACAAAACTGACTACCATATTAACCGTACTGGTGCTTTATGGGATAAACTTTTTGGGGATAAAATTGAGCGCCCGCACCCAAAACGTACTCACCATTTTTAAAGCCGGGATGATCGTGTTACTCTGTACCGCCATATTTAAAAGCGAAACGGTACCGGCGCGTGCGTTTGTAGCTGTACCGCACAGTGGCAACGTTATTACCGCTTTTGGGCTGAGTCTTGTAGCCGTATTTTTCACCTACACAGGTTATGCGCAAACTATTAATTTTGGCGGCGACATTATAAACCCTAAGAAAAACATCCCGCGCTCAATATTTACCGGGCTAGGCATTGTTATCGCCTTGTACTTGGCCATCAATTATGCTTACTTTAAAGTATTGGGTATAGGCGGTTTACAGCAAACCCATACCCTAGCTGATACAATGGCAGGGCTGATTTTTGGCGCAACCGGCTCTAAAATCACCTCCATATTAATATTTGTATCGGTAGTAGCTTACGTAAACGTAAACATCCTATCCAGCCCGAGGGTATATTATGCTATGGCCGAAGACGGCATATTGCCGCCCATATTTAAGCGCATAAACCAAAAAACACAGGTACAGGAATTTGGAATGAGCTTTTTTGTGGTAGCAATACTGGTTATCCTGTTCTTTGTTGGCTCGTTTAGCGATATGCTGCGGTATGTAATGTTTTTCGAGACAATTGGCGTTTCCATAGCTGCAATTGCCATTTTTATGCTGAGGAAAAAGACAGCCGGGCAGAATACCACCGGCATTTATACCATTAAATGGCTTCCAATAGGTGTACCGCTCATCTTCATTCTTTCTTACTGGTTTGTCACCATTAATATTTTTATCTCTTTTAAAGAAAACCCTTATGCTGCCTTGTTTTGCATTGCGGCCTATGCTATAGGTTTGGCCATTTATTTTTTGAGCGTGCGAAAGCAAAGGGATAGGTGGGAAACAGCCCGGGAAGGGGATTAAACAGACCGTCCACCAGTTTTTTTTAGGCCAATTCATCATTACCAAGTGTTCCACTTTTAATGTGGAGCACCCGATTTTTGTTAATAATTGGCAATCAGCATTTTACAAAAAAACGTGGAACACTTTGGAACACCCCTGCTCTTTAAGTAATGCTTATAAAAATATCATTTCCAACGCATTAAGAAAGTAGCACTGACAGCCTAAAAATAGGGTGGAACAGTTTAATTTAAAAATAACAGGGGCTTCCAGCTGGTTCAATTCCGCTCAAATTAGTGCGTTAATCAGCAAATTCCGGAAGGATTTCCGTGGATTTCTTTGATTTTCTGTGGTTTTATTACAAATACTATGACGGCTTAACAGGATAAAATCTTTTTAAATAATTTTAAAAAGTATTTTGTGATATCAAATTAAGTTTAGTAAGTTTGTGTCAATGATGAATTTCAGATCATTAAACACTGCGTACTACTATTCCTCGTTGAGGGATTTAAATTTTATAGTTAATTGGTTGGTAAATCCCCGCTTCGGTGGGGATTTTTTTATGCCGGTTTTTTTGCAACACAACAATATCAAAGTATATAACCAAAATTAATTTATGGCAAGATTAAATTTACTGGAAGAGACGCGCTACGAGAAGCTGCCGGTGAGCGTTTATGCAAGCCAGCATTCGGCATCGCTGGCAGTAGCGGCAAGGATAGCCAGGCTGGTGCGGGGCAAGCAGGCTTTAGGGCAGCAAACGGTTTTAGGGCTGGCAACAGGCGTTACGCCTATTGGCGTTTATGCCGAGTTGATACGCCTGCACAAGGAAGAGGGGCTGTCGTTTAAGGATGTGGTCACCTTCAACCTGGACGAGTACTACCCCATGAAGCCGGACGCCGCGCAAAGCTACGTTACTTTCATGAACGAGAACCTGTTCAACCATATCGACATCGATAAAAGCAAAGTGCATATCCCCGACGGCACTTTGGCGCAGGAGGACGTTGCCGCTTTTTGCCTGGATTACGAAAAGCAGCTGTCAGACCTTGGCGGCCTGGACCTGCAATTGCTGGGCATCGGGCGTACCGGGCACATCGGCTTTAACGAGCCGGGCTCTGCGCCAAACTCGGGCACCAGGCTGGTGACGCTTGACGACCTGACCCGCCGCGATGCTTCGCGCGATTTCGGCGGCAAGCAGAACGTGCCTACTAAAGCCATCACCATGGGCGTAGGCACCATTTTTAAAGCGCGCGAAATTATCCTGATGGCATGGAGCGCCAAGAAAGCCCCTATCGTGCGCAAAGCCGTTGAAGGCGAGATCTCCGGCGAAGTGCCTGCTACGTTTTTGCAGCTATCCGACCATGTAGAGTTCGTGCTGGACGAAGGCGCGGCTTCGGACCTGACCCGCTTTGATACGCCGTGGCTGGTAAAGGATTGCGTTTGGGATAACGCCCTGACCAAGAAAGCGGTGATCTGGCTATCAGGCGCCGTGGGCAAGCCGATATTAAAACTTACCGAGGAAGACTACAACAACCATGGCATGGCGCAGCTTGCCGTTGAGCAGGGGCCGGTTT
>NZ_CAMLOV010000160.1 GCF_946481715.1 uncultured Mucilaginibacter sp.
CCTTCACCACCACCCATAGGGTGATCTACCGGGTTCATGGCAACACCACGAACTCTTGGGCGACGGCCTAACCAGCGTTTGCGGCCAGCTTTACCTAACACAGCGTTTGCTCTTTCGCCATTTGAAACGGTACCAATAGTTGCCAAACAAGTCGACAATATCATACGCGTTTCGCCAGAAGGCAACTTGATGATGGCATATTTACCATCACGTGCTGATAACTGAGCGTAAGTACCTGCGCTGCGGGCAATGATACCACCCTGGCCAGGGTTTAACTCAATATTGTGAATGATAGAACCTAACGGGATGTTTTTTAAAGGCATGGTATTACCAACCTCTGGTGCAGCACCCTCGCCAGATAAAACTACCGTTCCAACTGTTAAGCCTTCCGGAGCTATCATGTATCGTTTTTCACCATCTACAAAATGTAACAGGGCTATACGTGCCGATCTGTTTGGATCGTACTCGATAGTTGCAACTTTTGCAGGGATGTCAAATTTATTGCGTTTAAAATCAATTAATCTGTACGCTTGCTTGTGGCCACCACCTAAATAGCGCATGGTCATTTTACCGCTGTGGTTACGTCCGCCCGATCTTGTGTTGGCTGCTTGAACCAACGACTTTTCAGGAACGTTTGTTGTTATATCTGAATTAGATACATCAATCCTGAAACGGGTACCCGGGGTTACCGGTTTAAATCTCTTTACTGCCATTTTCGTATTATATATTGCTGTAAAAATCTATTGTTTCACCATCTTTCAGCGTAATGATGGCCTTTTTATAAGCAGCGGCGCGGCCAGATACTGCACCTGCTTTTGTGTTGCGGCTTTTAAGCTTGCCTACGTATTTCATTGTGTTAACTGCTGTAATGTTAACACCATACATAGCCTCAATAGCGCCTTTTATCTGAATTTTGTTAGCTCTTGGATCAACCTTGAAAGCATAGCGGTTAAGCTTCTCAGTTAATTGAGTAATCTTTTCAGTAAGTAAGGGTTTCTTTAAAATTTCCATAATTACTTAGCTAATGCTTCCTCCAAAGTTTTAACAGCGCCTGTTGTAAGGATAAGTTTGCCTGCATTTAACACATCGTAAGTGTTAAGTTCGGTAACGTTGATAACCTTAGTTTTCTTCAGGTTCCTGCTTGATAAATACACATTGTTGTTTTCTGCGCCTGCAAGTACCAACAACGTTTTGTCGTTAGTAACATTCAGGTCAGCTTCCATCTGGATGTAAGTTTTGGTTTTGATGGCGTCAAAATTGAAGTCTTCAAGAACCAGGATGTTATTGTCCTTTGCTTTGTATGATAAAGCTGATACACGTGCCAATGATTTAAGCTTTTTGTTCAGCTTAAAGCTATAGTCGCGCGGCTGCGGGCCAAACACACGGCCACCACCATTAAATAATGGAGATTTGATGCTACCTGCACGGGCGCCGCCTGTACCTTTTTGTTTATGTAATTTGCGGGTACTACCTGCAATTTCATTACGTTGTTTTGATTTGTGCGTACCCTGGCGCTGGTTAGCTAAGAACTGCTTTACATCTAAGTAAATAGCATGATCATTGGGCTCTACACCGAATACGGACTCAGGCAGCTGCACCTTGGCACCTGTTTCTTTACCTGATAGATTTAATACGTTGATTTCCATCTTATTTATCCAATATTACGAATGAACCCTTAGCTCCTGGGATGGAACCCTTAACTACAATAAGGTTTTGCTCGCTAAATACTTTAACCACTTGCAGGTTTTGTACTTTAACACGAACGTTGCCCATTTGGCCAGCCATACGCATACCTTTAAATACGCGTGAAGGCCAAGAAGAAGCTCCTAATGAACCTGGCGCACGTAAACGGTTGTGCTGGCCGTGAGTTTGCATACCCACACCACCAAAACCATGGCGCTTTACCACACCCTGAAAACCTTTACCTTTTGAAGTACCAACTACATCAACAAAATCGCCGGCAGCAAAAATATCTACAGTGATAGTATCACCTAAGTTTTTTTCGTCCGTGAAAGTTTTGAATTCTACAAGCTTACGCTTAGGAGTAGTGCCGGCTTTTTCAAAATGGCCTTTTAGAGGTGCAGAAGTGTTTTTTTCCTTCTTTTCGCCATACGCTAACTGAACAGCAGCGTATCCGTCTGTTTCTACAGACCTGACCTGAGTTACTACGCAAGGGCCAGCTTCGATTACAGTGCAGGGGATATTTTTCCCTGTTTCATCGAAAATGCTGGTCATTCCTACTTTTTTACCAATTAATCCTGACATTTTCTTTATTTTATTTGTGCCCATCGAAGCAGTAGGGCTTCGTTCAAGGCATATTATTTCCCCCTTAAGGGACGGCAAAGATAGGAATTTTGTATTAATTGTCAAATACTTAGCAAGTTATTTTTAAATAATTATTTGTAAGGAAGAAAAAGGCGGTTGAAACATAACTCCCCCCCTTTAATTTACCTCATTTTCAGTGCGATTTAAGAAAGATTACAGCTATTGCGGTGAACTGTGCGGGAGCTTAGGTGACCGCTCTCATAAAATATCCGGACAGTATTTGCGGGCAATATATTGCAAAATTTTAACGAAGTTTTATCTTTACAGTATGAAGTATTTCTGCACCTTTTTAGCTCTTGTATTTGTTTCCTTTGCAACGCAGGCACAAACCACGCCCGATACCACAAAGAAAACCCCGCCTGTTATGAAGGAATGGCCCAAAGGCCAGCAGGTTTTCTCAGCAGTTGAGCAAGTGCCTGTGTATCCGGGTGGTACCGCAGCATTTAGTAATTATATTAGCCGCACCCTTAAATATCCCGAGGTGGCCCGCTTAATAGGTATTGATGGGCGGCTGATGATGAGATTTATTGTAGAGCCAGACGGTAAGGTAAGCAATGTGAGCCCTGTTAACTGTATAGGGGCTGGCTGCGAGGCAGAGGCCGTACGCGTATTACAGGAATCGAAAGCATGGAGCCCGGGTATTCAAGATGGTAAACCTGTACGGGTGCAATTTGTAGTGCCAATAAGTTTCATTGTAGACAAAGGCAAAGTGAACATGAAGGACCTCCGTGCATCCAATTACGGATTTGTATTTAATATAAAGGATAAGCTTTATACAATCGACGAAGCGCAGGACATTCTCGGAAAGTCCTTTCTATCCGAACAGGTGCAAATTGCCGAGCCTTTTTATAACGCTAATAACGATGCCAAATATCTAATGCCCAGCAAAAAGGAAGTTTATATAGTGAAGATGAAGGCTCAATAACTTATAGGTGTTAAACACTATATATTATGAACGAAGAAGAACAAAATCACGATGAGCAGGAAGCCCTGCGGATGGAAAATGAGTTCCTGCGGATGAAACTGCAGGCCGAGCATGGCGCACAATCTTTTAGTTCGGGTAATTTACCACCCGAGATAGAACACGATTTCCTAAAGAACATCATGGCGTTTGAAAATTCTTGGGCAAGCAATAAACGTGAGAAAGTGGGCGAGCTTTTAGGCAATCCGCATTTTGCCAAAGCAGATGAACTCAGCGACGATGAGATTGATACAGCACTGGCAAAATTAACCTCTTTGCTTGCAGAACATCATATGGCGCTCGACTTTTTGGGTGAGTACCCTAACCGCCTTAAATATGCATTTATTGTAGATGAATTGTTTGAGCACGAAAACAATGGCATGAAAATGCCCGGGATGACAACGCATTTCACTTACGAAGAATTTCATCCTAACCACGAACTGGATATCCGCAACCGGGCGGAGGAGTTTTTCCAGGGATGGTTTAAGCGCGACCTGGATGGAGCTTGGGGCTTATCAGACGAGTTTATTGTGGCAGGCAACGCTGTATTGAACAAGAAGCAATTAGCAGCGAGGTTTAAAAGCATATTTGATTCGTATAAGGGTTTTACCAACGCCGAATACGTCATCGGGAACATCCACTTTGAATTTAAAGGCGAAACCGGCATGGGTCATGCCGAGGGCTTTGTTAAATATGCCGCCTTTTTAGACGGCGGCCAAGAAGTAATCAAAAAAGGCCCGTTCAAAATCTACCTTCCCAGCGAGTACGGTTGGTGGACGATATTTAGTGTGGTTTTCCCGGGGTTTGAGTAGCAGTATAATCCGATTAAAGGATTTTTAAGTTTTCGGTAAAAACCAGCCCCTTATAGCGGGCTGCATCTTTTTCTCTAACAAGTAACATAAACCCAGCAGCACCGGCATAAATACCATTAAGCGTACAGCAAAGGTAAAGGCGCTGGTGTTAAAAGAGTCGACTATCCCCATGGCAAAAATAAGAGGGAAGTGCAGTATATACACCGCATACGAAACCCCGCCCAGCCAGGTACCCACCTTTAATAAATACTTGCTTACTGTATTTATTAGGCTGAAATTGAGCAATGGCAATATTATGCTAATAGCGTAATAAACTACCGACAATACAAAGTGCAAAATATGCGGCCCTGCCTGCTGCATCATATACTTGCGGGCAGTTAAAGCTATGCCGGCAACCATTATAAGGTGGATAAAAATGCACAGCATCTTATGAAATTTGAACCGTTTGCCCGAAAATATACAAACCGCGTATGTACAAAACGGCAGCCAAACCAAATCGGTATGCGACATAAAGGTTTGCCAAATCAGTTTTACCGGCGCGTATTGCAGGTGAAAATTAAACAGCAGGTAGCTTATCCGGTCGGGCAACAGATCCAAACCGGGGCGCCCGAGCACTTCGTTTACCGAGAGCAGCAGGAATAAAGCCCCTATAAGATTATTGGGATTATAAGGTTTCTCTTGTGGAACTCCATATCGTGCAATACATAAACCCGCCATCCAAAATGCAAAGCCAAATAAGTAGGATGATATTATAGGTATATGCGGGTTTGGGTAACCGATGTAAAAAAGCAATGCAATAAGCAGCGAACCAAAGAAAACAACCGCCGAATTGAGCCTGAAGTACGACAGTGGAATGAAAAGTAAGTAATATACCAACTCGTAATGTAAGGACCATGCTGGCCCATTTCCCGACAATGGCGGCACTACTAATACCTGTAACATCGCAACGTTCATAACTATATCCCACAGGGTGGCATCAAACCGCATTATCAGCAAGGTTACAAGTATCGAAACAAGGTATATGGGATATATTCTTATCAAGCGTTTCTTTATATAAGTGCCAATGGTGGCAGCAGTAAGCCCTTGCTTATTACTAATGGCGATAACATAACCCGACAGCACAAAGAACACCAGCAGCCACAAATGCCCCGTAGGCGACAGCACATTTAATAAAGTTGGCGCGTAGTATTTATTAAACGCGGTGTAAAGGATAAGCATATGGCAAAACACCACAAATATTGCCGCGTACCCGCGTAATGCCTCAAGGTTTTCGTTTATATAGTGTTTGGGTTGGGTTTGATGCATATCTATTACTGTTTCCTGTAAGGTTTGGGTAGGGTTTAATATTGTTTTATACCGATTTGGATCAAATTTACTCCATCAATCTTCGTATCAACTCAGCACTTTGCTTATTCCCTTCTTCCAGCCTTCCTTTAAAAAAGGCTTGCACCTCATTAAAATGCTTCTTGTAACCTTCCATATCGCCGTACCCAATAATGGCCGACCACTCCCGCACCGCCGAGTGGAACTCCAGGTCGTCGCCACGAATTGTCTTATCATACAGTGCTGTTTCAATCGATTCTTCCAGCAGCGCTTCGTTCTTAAACAAATACTCGGCAATGCCTAACCGTAAGCGGAACGGCGGCGTTTGGCATATCAGGTTATCGTATGGGTTTACGCCAAGGTTATGCCAGGCATCAACCATGCTTAATATGCTAAGATGCGAATTTGGTTTCTGGTGGCCGGCATCCTTCGCTAACGAAAACTCCTGCATCACCTTATCATTAAACATTATAGGCTTGCGGCTTTCGTGGAAAACAAAATCGCGCGCCCGGTAAAGGCGTCTGCGAAATTCAGTTTCCTCCTCTTTTATCATCAACTTAAACAGTTCCGATTCGGAATTGGCGTATTGCTTTACCTGCTGCCTCGCGTACGGATTTAAAATAGCAAGGCCGGCATATACGTGCGCTTTATAGCTAAAAATACGCAGTGTGGTTAATATCTTCACGTTATCAATGCCGCCAACATACGAAGCATTCTCCCAGGGGAAAAATCCGGCTGCTTTCCACGCTGTGCCCATGCTTTCAAAACCTACGTGGGTAACCGCCTGCGTATCGGCTACAATTTTATCATGCTCGTGGTAGTCGGCTATTTCTACAATATCTGTTTCCACCGCTGTAAACAGGTCCAACATACGCTGGTACGCATCACCTTCATACCTGTGTGGTATCAATATCAGTTTTTGGCCTTTGGGTTGAAAACCTGGGCCGTGCATGGCATGGAAGGTAACAATCTGCGCATCAGCCGGGAGGTGTTTTTCAAAAACCGCTATCTCAGGGTGCTTTACGGACGTTTGCCCGGCCACAATAGCGCCGTATTTAGTTGATGGGCCGCACTGCGCAACCACCTGTTCCAGTTTGTCTGCCTCAACCGAGTATATGATCAGGTCGCTTACGCGCGAAACATCCTTGCCGTCATCCATTAGCTTTATACCTAAGGGGTCAAGTTCTTCTTCTAATTTCTCGCGGTTAGCTGGCAGGTCGCACCCGCAAACGGTGTAGCCCGCTTTTACAAAGGCTTTGGCGTATAAACGCCCCATATCGCCCAAACCAATAAAACCTATATGCATATTGTAAATAAAGGCCTAATATAGGATTTTGCTAATTACACTCAGTTAGTCAAGGGCGTCGTCTTTAGGATTTTTACAAGCTTATTCCATTGATCAGGTTAAAACCATCGTTATTCAGCTGTTCGTGCCCGATCCGAAAGCGAGCAAGCCGAAAAGCAATTGAAATTATTGCCAAAAGCCATTCTAAGATTTCCCTACTCAATTAGCATAAAATTGCAGCTTTTTTATACTTTTAAGAAGTGGAACTTACTTATGAGGCAAAATCATAAATATCGCGGATAAACCATGCCTTAAAATTAATTTTACAAACTTTAGGTTATATTATTCCGTTTAAAGTAATGTGCCGGTCCAAATAGAAACTTGTTACCCCCGATATGCAACGTTATATGATAAAGCTATTTAAATCATCTGCGATTATTTTATTATTACTATTAGCAGGTGGTGTATCCGTCACCCATGCGCAGGACACCGCAAAAAAAGTGAAGCCGGTAGTGCCCAAGCCAGTTGTTGCCACTTCAGCGGCGGTAAAAACCCCGGTAAAGTACAATCCGGGCGCTGCGAAACCAACAATTACAAATAAAGCCACAACAGTCCCGGCGGCACAAACGGCAACAAAGCCCGGTTTGGCGACAACCAGGCCAGTGCAGCAATACCAGCCTGAGAACCCCGCCCTGCTTACAGATAAGAGCCTTAACGGGCAATACCAGTACCTGCTTACCAAAGTATATAACTACCAAAGGCCGCTGATATCGGCTTTGTGGAAGAATTTTTCGGACACGCTAAGTGCAACCCGCCGTAAACTGAATGAAGCAAATGCGAAGCTATCGCTGCAAACAAAAAAAGCCGATTCATTACAGGCAGATATTACTGCCAAAGAGCAAAACCTTTCTGCATCCAACGCAAAGGTTGACAGCGTGAGTCTGTTGGGCATATCGCTTGCTAAAAAAACGTATAACTGGATCATGTGGGGATTGGTTATTGGTTTCGGTGTTATTGCCGTGCTTGTGATAGCCCGATCGGGCGCGCATAGCCGCGAAGCAAGCTACCGCACCAAACTTTATAACGAACTGGAAGAAGATTACAAAACCTTTAAAGCCAAGGCTAACGAGAAAGAGAAAAAGCTCGCCCGCGAACTGCAAACCGAACGTAACAAATTGGATGAATTGTTGGGTAAAGGTTAAGCCTGGCCTTATGATGAAGAAGTAATAGTTAATATCCTGTTTGTATTATGAAAGCTTACCTTTTTGGGTGGAACCCCATAAAATTTGCCTGGGCGGATATGGACGATGATATCAAAAAGCTTAAAGCAACAGGCAGCCTGGTGGATAATTGGAGCGTTGCCAGCCACAAAACCATACAGCCGGGCGATAGGGCATACATGGTACGCCTTGGCGTAGAGCCAAAAGGCATTTTCGCTTCGGGTATCATCTCTTCGGAACCCTATATAGCGTTTCGAAAAGGGAGGCATTACCACCGGATTGAGATCAGTATAGACACTTTATTGAACCCGGATAAAGAACCCATCCTTACTATGGATATCTTAAAAACCGGCAATTTGGCTATGCAAACGTGGTCGCCGCAGGCTTCGGGTATATCCATCCGGCCCGAACTGGTGGATGAACTGGAAGGTGTTTGGCAGGATTTCCTCAATCCTTAGCATGTCGCAAAACAACCCCTAACTGGTCGTTTTTACGCGCTACCGGGTGTGTTGTTTGTACCTACCTTTGAATTAACAAAAACACAAAAACATTATGGCAACTCAAATTTTCGTGAATTTACCCGTAAAAAACCTTGATAAATCTGTGGATTTCTTCAAAAAATTGGGGTATTCCTTTAATGCTCAATTTACCAACGAACAAGCTACCTGCATGATCGTAAGCGACACCATTTTTGTGATGCTACTGGTAGAACCCTTCTTCAAAACTTTTAGCAGCAAGGACATTGCCGACTCCTCTAAGGTAGTGGAATCGATCATCTGCCTTTCGGCAGATAGCCGGGAGGCTGTAGATGATATCCTCGGCAAAGCGGTTGAGGCGGGCGCCGCTGCCCCTAAAGACAAAGTTGATTACGGCTGGATGTACAGTTGTAGCTTTGAGGACCTGGACGGCCACCAGTGGGAATACGCGTGGATGGACCCGGCCGGCATGCCACAGCATCAATAAGCATTGTGAAAAAGCAGTACCCGGACTTATCTTTTGGGTGCTGTTTTTTTGTTTCCCCCTTCGCGCGTGTAATGAAACTTATCCTTCAGCCTTAAAAACCACGCTTCGAATACGAAAGAGAAACTGACTATGATAGCAAGGAATATAAGTTTAAAGCCGATAACTCCCCACAAAGGTAATTGCGTAAAATATTGCATCCATGGCTGCAGGCTCCTGGGCCCGGCGAACAACTCCTGCCATATATAAATACTATAGGATAACATGCCCAATGTGGTTAAGAAGGCATTGCTAAGTATTTTTGACAGGAAATCCTTTTGACTGATGACCATAACGAGGGCAAGCCCGGTGAGTATCGCCGACAAATATTCTGATACGTATTTTGTATAAAACAAAAAGGTTTTGGCATGGATGGTAATACCCACCAACAGCACCGCCAAACTTAAAAACTTGTTGGCTTTCAGTTTTTCGGACGTGATTATGCCTTTAAACATCAGCAGCGAAAACGCCGAGCCGATAAGAATGATCACCGGCCCCTTCCAAAATGAGTAGTTACAAATACGCGCAAGCAGGTGTAAAACAATATTGCTTGCAAATACAGCTGGCGCAAAGTAATTTATGATACAAACTGCCGGCACAATAAGCACTATAGCCATTGAGATGATGGTATACCACCTTATATTGAAAGCCAGCAAGATAGGGAACGTAAGGTAAAACTGTTCCTCCACCGCTAACGACCAAAAATGCGCAGTATACGGCTCCTGTGGCATGGGCATATTTTTAAAGAATAACATAGCCGCAAAAAAATCAAAAAGCCGGATATGCAATTCAAAAACATGATTAAGCATCGCAAGTACCAACAAAAACAACCATGCAACAGGCAGTATGCGCAATGCGCGACGGATGTAAAAGTGTTTTAAAGAGATTTGGCCATTCCGCAGTTTTTCTTTGATGAGCAGGGTGGTTATCAAAAACCCGCTCAGAACAAAAAATATATGCACCCCTGTGGTGCTGTTAAAAAGGATACCAAAGTGCCAGGTGTAATAATTAACGCCAAAATGCCCAAATACCAATAGCAATATCGCCAGCCCGCGCAGGCCATCCAACGCCGGGAAGTGGCTTTGCTGTAGCGCAGCGGGTACTTCTGTAATATCTGCAAATAGCTTGCGGTAAAGTGTTTTTAAATATGCCAAAGCGTTGTTGAGAGTGATTGGGGCTAAGATACTGTAAATTGCGAAATTGCAATTCTTGCAGGCTTTAGCACGTCCAGACCGCTCGCACATTTTTTTTCGACGGAGCGTGGAAGCAGTGGGCTAAATCGTCGCTTATACGCCGCACACCAATAACTGCGCCGCGTTTAAAGATGCTTAAAAACGAATATTTTACGAGCGTAAACATCACTTGCAACAACTTCACCATTATTAGTAATTGCCAGGCCGGTTACGGTGGTGGTAAGAAAATCGCCTTCGCCAATTTTTTCCCTTAATTCGCCATTTTCATCTGTTTTTAATACGTAACCCGGCATAGCTATAAATAAGTTATCGCCCTTGCCTTTAATTGCATAACAAGGCGCTCCCGCATCCCACGATTTAATAAAGTTGCCAACCTTATCGTAAATGCGTATGACGCTGTTCCTGGGCGAAGTAACAAATATTTTGTCTTTAAAATAAGTTACACCAAATGGGTAAGGCCCATCTATCTGCCTGTCCGTTTGTATGGCGGCAGTAAACTTAAGCAGGAAGTTGCCGTTTTTATCGTACTTCTTAACGTTATTATTTTGCCCGTCTACAACGTAAATGTTTTGCTCGTTGTCTACAGTTATCTCTTCAACGTTTTGAAACTGGGCGTCGCCGGTACCATAAGCGCCCCACGTTTTCAGTATATTTCGGTCCTTATCAAGCAATGTTACATAGGCAAGTCCTGATGCATTGGTTACCACCGTATTGCCGTTGCTAAGGAAAGCTATTCCTCGCGGCGATGGCCCCGAATAAAATAACTGTGTGTAATTGCCGGCAATGTCGAATTTCTGCACGTTGTAACGGTTATCATCGCTAACATATATATTGCTCAGGCTATCAACTTCCACATGCATAGGGAATTGAAACTGGCCAAGCCCGCTACCCTGGGAGCCAAACGACAAAAGTTTACTGTAAGTTTTACCAGAGGTGTATCCGAAGTTAACGTCGCTAAACGGACTATACTCAGTAGCACTGTTATATATCTTTACCTTATAAAAAACTTTCACAAGAGGCGTGCCTACAAAATCTGTTGCTGCAGTATCTGCTGTTTCTGTCAGTAGCTTATATTGGTTTTCAGTATCGCTAAATTTATATACCTGGTATTTTTTTGCTAATGGCACCTTCGTCCATGATATCACAATTTTATCGCCGAATGCGCCTTTGCTTGCATTTAAATTGATTGGCCTGTCTAATATAACATCAGCTGGTGGTACAACAGGGGTTTCAGTAACTTTAGGGGAATCTTTTTTGCAACCTGTATGCAGAAATAAAATAGTGATTAGTACGGCGAGAATGAATCGATAATTCATGTTTAGGTTAATATATCCTCAAAGATAGTATTTTGCCCCATAACCCGAGGTGTTATAATCAAAAAAGCCACTCTCTTGCAAGAATGGCTTTTCTGGGTTTCAAATCTTCCGGTACTATCACACTTTGATCTCAACTTCAATTTCTCCGGGGCAATAGAAGCTCGCATATAAATTAATAAACCGAATAAATCTTACTTACTGCCTCCGTCGTCACATGTAATTCAAACAGAAAGTTCTTATAAGCAGCGGCATTAAATAGCTTAATTTCGCTATCAGGTTTGCCATCGGCAAGGATAAAAAAGGCCAAACCGATTGTATAGGTTGATTCAGGCAAATTTATGGGGCTTGTGTAGCTTTTTATCTTTGTTAACACTAATGAATCACATTCCTTATCAATATGCCTAACCAAATAAGCACTGTCTATCAATTTACTCTTATTCAAATGAATGCTAACGGCAATCCTGCCCTGCACATTTCGTTCTTTCGCAAGCGCTGGATACTTTACGTTCCTTAATAAATAATTTTTAAAAGCGGAAACAGTTGAATCAAGATTAATAGCACCTTTTTGCGCATTTGCAAATAATGGAATTCCGGCGACAAGTAAAATTAATAGACGCTTATGCATAAAAAGTTGGGGCAACTGACTGTTAATTATCAAAGATGCTTGAAAATTCTTCAAACGCAAAAAAGCCACTCCTTTGCAAGAATGGCTTTTTCGGTTTCAGATCTTCCGGTACTATCACACTTTGATCTCAACTTCAACTCCGCTTGGCAATTCAAGCTTCATTAAAGCATCTACAGTTTTTGAGTTTGAACTGTAGATATCCAATAACCTCTTGTAAGAGCATAATTGGAATTGCTCGCGTGCTTTTTTGTTTACGTGCGGTGAACGTAATACAGTGAAAATTTTCTTTTCGGTTGGTAACGGCAGCGGGCCGCTAACTACAGCACCCGTAGGTTTTACTGTTTTTACGATCTTCTCGGCAGATTTATCCACCAGGTTGTAATCGTAAGATTTTAATTTGATCCTGATTCTTTGGCTCATGTTTGTTTTGTTTTGATGATTTCACCGATTTGAGGATGATTTCACCGATTTTTAATTGGTCCGCTATAAGAGCTATTAGTTATAGAGAACCGGTTGATTATTATTTAATGATTACACCGATAATCTGTGAAATCACAAAAAATCGGTGTAATCCTTTAACTACGCGTTAGCAGCAGCTTTTTTGCCTTTTACTTTGGCAACTACTTCTTCCTGTACGTTACGTGGCGCTTC
>NZ_CAMLOV010000161.1 GCF_946481715.1 uncultured Mucilaginibacter sp.
ATAACCACAATTTTCCCTTTCAAATCTTCTGCAGGTATAAGGGTTCCGTTTACATCAGTTGAATTAAGGAATATAAAACGATTGCCCCGTTTAAAGAATAAAGTAGACTTAGGCAGCGAAGCAATCGACGGCCTTTCCAGGCTGTCCCGCAGGCTCAGGACAAATTCGGTACTGTCGCTATCTGCATGTACTGGTATTAGTTTGTATTTGCCGGTAGCAATCATTTTGCTCCAATTGGCATACGGGTACTTAATGCCCGATGCGGTTGTAACAACTGTTTTTTGGTTAAAGCCGTACTCTTCAACAGGCTTAGTAAGCGTTGTTTGCGCACCGGCAACTAAATAGGTTATCGAAAAAAAGAGCTGCAAAAATATCGTTCGTTTTGTAAATAATATCATATCTTTTCCTCACTAATTTTTGGAGATATTTATCGGCGGGATGAGTCCGTTTAATTTCCGGCTTTTATATCTTCAATTGTTTTTTTTATCCAGTAACCGGTATGGTCAGACCCTACCGAGTTAAACTTAATAACACCGCTTTTATCAAGCACGATGTTTGTAGGGTAAAGATCTACCTGGTAGTTGTTGCTATAGTAGTTCCCGTCGCTTATTTGTTGATATCCAAAAGAGGTTGTTTTTAAAAAATCCTTAACCTTCCATTTCGCGTCGAGCGATA
This sequence comes from uncultured Mucilaginibacter sp., assembly GCF_946481715.1. The sequence goes on from NZ_CAMLOV010000161.1 coordinate 676, forward strand.
TTGCTATAAACACAACATCGCTATCGGCAGCATAAGAAGTGGCCAACTGATCAAGCTCGGGCATTTCGTCGCGGCAGGCAGGGCATTTAATAAACCAAAAGTTAAGTACAACTATTTTTCCTTGCAGCATTTTTAGGTCTATTTTATTGCCGTTGATATCCCTCGCTTTAAAGGGTTCCATTTTTAAGCCATTATGAAACGATGTACTTTGTTGCGGCAAGCGGTAATTAACGGAAGCAGCCGGGCCGTTATCTAATTTACCGGCCGGAATTGCATCCGGTTCTGTAGCCACTTGCTTTCTTAGCGAAAGGTTTCTCAACCTATCTGCTTCTGTTAGCTTATAAAGTGTTAATACCGGTTTATCAGTGCCGCGCTGGTAACTTTTAATGCCATAATTACCCGATGTCAATAAAGAGTGCCAATCTTTATAAGCCAGTTCGGTACCAGAAGAATCCCTCACTACCGTATTTAGATCAGATAGCATGGCCAGGGTGGAGTTAGCAGCCTGGGCACTTGTGTTAGGCGATTGTGCGTTGCTTTTGTAAAAAACAGTTAATACAGCCAGTACCAGCAGTAAAAAATACCTCATCATATTACTCTTTGGTTAATCTTTAAAAGTAACATTTCTTTTTTGCAGTACAAGAAAACAGGCTTGTGTATTTAAATAAAATGAAGTGTAACAATCAGAACTATACGATAGTCAAATACAAACGAGTCCCTTAAATTTATGCCATGCCGGTAAAAACTACCTACAGAGAAAATATAGCTATTGCATTACAATCTATCGCCGGTAACAGGCTGCGCACCTCGCTTACTGCATTAATTATTGCCATTGGTATAATGGCGTTGGTAGGTATATTAACTGCTATTGAAGGTATTAAGCAATTCACCAACGATGCATTTGCCGGGCTTGGAGCAAACTCATTCACTATACAAAACCGCGGTTCGGGTATTAATTTTGGTAATGGCGGGCACCGTAAAATGTACCCGGCCATCAGTTACCAGGAGGCCGAGCGTTTCCAAAAAACGTTTAAACTACCGGTGCGTATCAGTATCAATTTTACCGTATCGGGCACAGCCATCGCAAAATACGAAAGCATCAAAACAAACCCCAACATACAGGTTATAGGCTGTAACGAAAATTACCTGGCCATAAAAGGGCACAAAATATCCTACGGGCGTAATTTTTCAATTTCGGAAGTTGAACACGGTGCCAACGTGGTGATCATTGGCGACGAGCTAAAGGTTAAGCTTTTTAAAAATACCGACCCGATAAACAAATCTATTTTGTTAGGATCGAGCAAGTTTAGGGTCATCGGTGTAATTGCCCCAAAGGGAGCTAATGCTTTTGGTGGCGATAAGTTTTGTTTGATCCCCGTGGTTAAAGCAAGGCAGTTGGCTGCAACTTCAAAACCTTCTTTCGCTATCGTAGTTAATGTGGCTTCCCCGGAAGCACTGGACGCCACCATCGGCGAAGCAACATCGCTTTTCAGGAACGTACGCAGCCTGCATTTGGGCCAGGATGATAACTTTGAAATATTCCGTGCCGACTCTATACAGGCAGAACTTACCAGCAACCTCAACGGCGTAACCGCTGCGGGTTTCGCCGTGGGTATTATTACGTTAATAGGCGCTGCTATTGGGCTGATGAATATTATGCTGGTGTCGGTTACCGAACGTACCCGCGAGATCGGGCTGCGTAAAGCAATCGGGGCCACGCCATCGGTTATACGTAAGCAATTTCTAATAGAGGCTATTGTAATATGCCTGATAGGGGGGCTTGGCGGTATTATACTGGGTATGGCTGCCGGTAACCTTATAGCGGTACAAATAAGCGGCACTTTTGTAGTGCCATGGTTCTGGCTGTTCTGGGCAATTGTGCTGTGTACAGGCATAGGGCTTTCATCAGGGTTTTACCCCGCAAAAAAAGCCGCCAAGCTGGACCCGGTGGAAGCGCTGAGATACGAATAGCGTTAAGAAACAAGGAATCGAGAATCGAGAATTCAAGAATCAAGAGACAAGAAAATAAGGAGAAGGGGAGTAAGCATGCGCTTATTCCCCTTCTTCTTATGTATAAATCGGAGTATTCCCGAGCCTCTTATTTTCCAGTCTCGTATCTCGATTCTTGACTCTTGATTCCTGACTTCTTGATTCTGAAGTTAAAGCAGCATCTTATTCTTCAGCGGGTAATCTTTTAATAATTTTTCCAGGTAGGGTGTGGTAAGGGCATCTTCAAATGCAGCGGCATGGCGTGGGTGGTGCATATCGCTCGATATAAAATCAACTATCTGGTGGTCTACCATACTCTCTGCCATTTTTTGGGTTGGCTTGCCATAGTAGCCGGTTAAGGATATAGTATTTATTTGCAGGCTGCAGCCCCAGCTGCGTATCATCATCATCCTGTCGATATCCATATAAGCGTAACGCTCGGGGTGGGCCAAAATAGGCTTGTAGCCGGCATCGCGCATTTTCTGGATCGTCTGTATCACGTTAGGTGGCTCGTTGATGAACGAAAGCTCGAAGAGTACATAATTATCTTCGCCCATGGTCATCAGGCTGCGCTCTTCTATCCGTTTTTCAAATGTTTCGTCAAAGTAGTGTTCAGCGGCAGCTTCAACCGGGATATCTATGTTTTGGTTTATTAGTTCGGCTTTAAGTACAGCAAGCGCATTCATGATCGATTCGCGGTCGTTGCGGTAATAATCAACCATAACGTGGGGCGTGGCAATAATTTTTTTAATACCCAGCTCCATCATTTTTTTGATAAGCACGATAGATTCTTCGGGCGTTTGTGCGCCATCATCTATACCAGGCAGTACATGCGAGTGCATATCCACCAATATCGGCCCGTAATCGAGCGTCCGTTCTTTTTTTACTTCCTTTTTCTTAAATAATCCAAACATTTTTTAACGGTTACTATATTGTTCACTGTAATATTCCTGGTAATGGCCCGATGTTACATCGCTTAGCCATTCTTCGTTTGCCAGGTACCAGTCAACAGTTTTTTCCAGTCCTTCTTCAAAAGTTATTGATGGTTCCCAACCCAGTTCAATTTTTAGTTTGGTGGCATCAATAGCGTAACGCAGGTCGTGCCCGGCACGGTCGGTAACATAGGTGATCAACTTTGCCGATTCACCAGCCTTGCGCCCCAGTTTTTTGTCTAATATACTACAAAGCAGTTGTATCAGGTCAATATTTTTCCACTCGTTGTGCCCACCAATATTATAGGTAGTACCGGTTGCTGCCTTGTGGAATATCACATCAATGGCGCGCGCATGGTCTTCTACCCACAGCCAGTCGCGAATGTTTTCGCCTTTGCCATAAACAGGCACCGGCTTTTGCTGCTTTATATTATGTATAGCTAAAGGTATAAGCTTTTCGGGAAAATGAAAAGACCCATAATTATTTGAGCAGTTGGAAATAACAGTAGGCAACCCATAAGTATCATAGTACGCCCGTACAAAATGGTCGGAGCTTGCTTTTGATGCCGAGTACGGAGAATGGGGGTCGTACGCGGTTGTTTCGGTAAACATATCTGTATCGCCTAAGGTGCCGTAAACCTCATCGGTAGATACATGGTAAAAGCGCTTATCGGCGTAATCGTCCTTCCAGATAGTTTTTGCCGCATTCAGTAAATTTACGGTACCTACTACATTGGTCATCACAAATTCCAGCGGATTTGATATCGAGCGGTCTACATGCGATTCCGCTGCAAGGTGTATCACTGCATCGGGCTGCTCTATCTCAAATAAGTTGTTAATGTAAGCCAGGTCTACAATATCGCCTTTAACAAAACGGTAATTAGGCTCGTTCTCGATATCTGTAAGGTTGGCCAGGTTGCCTGCGTAGGTTAATTTATCCAGGTTAATGATCTGGTATTGCGGGTAGGTTTTTACAAACCGGCGCACCACGTGCGAGCCGATAAACCCTGCCCCACCGGTAATAATAATTTTTTTCATTTGAAATATTTTTCAATTTAAGGCAGTAAACCAACAGTTGGCAAAATTAGCGGCCTTATTTGATATAGTATTGTGCTATAAGGGATTTTTAGCCAAATAGTTTTCCCATGCCCACGCCGATGACATCATCACATTGACATCCAGCTCGGTTTTCCAGTTCAGTTCGTTGGTAGATTTGGTAACATCGCCCCAAACTTGCTCCACATCACCCGCGCGCGCAGGGCCAATCTGGTAATTCAATTTAACGCCGGTTGTTTCTTCAAAAGCTTTGATCACTTCCAATACCGAGGTGCCTTTGCCTGTACCAATATTAAACACATCGAAACCTTTAAAGCTATCCTTCTCCGCCAGTTTAAGGGCTGCTACGTGTGCCTTGCCTAAGTCTACCACATGTATATAATCACGGATGTTGCTGCCATCCGGCGTGTTGTATTGATCGCCAAATACGGTTAGTTTTTCGCGCTTGCCAATGGCTGTTTGCGTGATGAAAGGCACCAGGTTTTGGGGTACACCGATAGGCAGTTCGCCAATCAAAGCGGTTTCGTGCGCGCCAACCGGGTTAAAATACCTCAACGAAATAATTTTGTAGCTGCTGCCTGCCGCAATTACATCTTTCAATATTTCCTCGGCTATTTGTTTGGTATTGCCATAAGGCGATTGAGCCGCCTTTACAGGTGCATCTTCGGTAACAGGCAATTCATCGGGCTGGCCGTAAACGGTACAGCTTGATGAGAACACAAAATTCAGCGCTTTGCCCTCGTAAGCATTCAGGATATTAATGAGCGAGAAAAAGTTATTGCGGTAATATTTTAAAGGGGCTTTTACCGATTCGCCAACCGCTTTAAAGGCAGCAAAATGAATAATGCCGCCTATTTCGGGCTCTTGTTTGGCAAAGTTGTTTACGGCATCTTCATCGCAAAGGTCGAGTTTGTAAAATTGGGGCTTGTAACCGATGATTTTGGCAAGCTGGTCTAATATTTTGATGCTGGAGTTGGAGAGGTCGTCGATTATAACCGGCTCGTAACCCGCATTTACCAATTCAACCACGGTATGCGAGCCAATAAACCCTAAACCTCCTGTAACTAATATTTTCATTGATGGAGTATTTTATATATAGCCAGGCCATGCATGGTTTTGCAGGGCTTGGCGGTTTTATTTATTGTAGGTTGTAAAATCTTTATGTTCTACTTTCTCTAACACATCCTGCGGCAGCGATTTAAAGTATTCGTAGGTAATTTTTAATCCTTCTTCGCGCGATACTTTTGGCTCCCAACCCAAAATTTCGCGGGCCTTTGTAATATCCGGGCGGCGTTGCTTTGGGTCATCGGTAGGCAGCTCTTTATAAACCATTTTTTGCGAAGTACCGGTAAGTTTGATGATCTCCTCGCCAAATTCTTTAATGGTGATCTCGCTTGGGTTGCCAATATTAACAGGACCAGCATAATCGCTAAACAGCAACCGGTAAATACCTTCTATCAAATCGCTCACATAGCAAAACGAGCGGGTTTGCGAGCCATCGCCAAAAACGGTGAGGTCTTCGCCACGGATGGCCTGGCCAATAAAGGCTGGCAATACGCGCCCGTCATTAAGCCGCATACGAGGGCCATACGTGTTAAATATGCGCACAATACGGGTTTCCAACCCATGGAAGGTATGGTAGGCCATGGTGATAGATTCCTGGAAACGTTTGGCTTCATCATAAACGCCGCGGGGGCCAACAGTATTCACATTGCCCCAATATTCTTCGGGTTGCGGGTTAACGCTTGGGTCGCCATAAATTTCTGACGTGGACGCTATCAGCATCCTTGCGTTTTTGCTTTTAGCCAGCCCAAGCAGGTTATGCGTACCCAGCGAGCCAACTTTTAAAGTTTGGATCGGGATCTTCAAATAATCGATAGGGCTCGCAGGCGAAGCAAAATGCAGGATATAATCCAGCTTGCCGGCCACGTATACAAAAGTGGAAACATCGTGATTGTAGAACTCAAAATTTTCCAGCTTAAATAAATGCTCTATGTTACGCAGGTCGCCTGTGATGAGGTTATCCATTGCAATAACATGAAAATCTTCCTTGATAAACCTGTCGCAAAGGTGCGAGCCTAAGAAGCCGGCAGCACCGGTTATTAAAATACGTTTACGTGTTGCCATTAATTTATTTTATTTAATACTATTTAAAAACCCGCTTACAAAGGTGCCGTTAGAGATGATGCAGGGCAATATAGCACGAAACTTGTAATTAATGTTGTTACTTTTACTGCCCGACGAAGATAATAATTACAATTTTAAAATGCTTCTACTATATAACTTTGCAATTACCTTATATTATCGGCTGTTGTATATTGTTTCCATCTTTAATAATAAAGCATCCCTGTGGATAAAAGGCAGGAAAAACCAGCAGGTTGAGGCTTTATCATCGAGCATTTGGTTCCATTTTGCATCGCTGGGCGAGTTTGAGCAGGGGCGGCCGGTGCTGGAGAAAATGCGGCAACTTTACCCGGCTAACCCAATTGTAATTACTTTTTTTTCGCCATCCGGGTACGAGATCCGCAAGAATACACCGCTTGCCCATGCCGTGTACTACTTACCGCTGGATACCGCCCGCAATGCCCGCGAATTTATTACTGCTATTAAACCGGTGATGGCCATTTTTACTAAATACGAGTATTGGTACCATTATTTTAATGAATTGCATACGCAGCACGTACCGCTATACATGATATCCACCATATTTAGGCCCGGGCAGGTGTTTTTTAAATGGTATGGCGGATTGCACCGCAAAATGCTGAAACTGGTTACCTGGTTTTTTGTACAGGACATTGATAGTAAACATTTGCTGCAAGGGTTAGGCAAATCAAACATCACTATCAGCGGCGATACCCGGTTTGATAGGGTATGGGCCAACGCGCTGCAACCAAAAGCCTTACCCAATGTTGCCGCCTTTAAAGGCGATAGCAAATTATTTATTGCAGGCAGCACCTGGCCTGCCGATGAAAAACTTTTAGCCGCTCTCATTGCCAAACATCCCGGTTGGAAATTCATCATCGCCCCGCATGAGATAGGCGAAGAGAAGATAAGTGGGTTGATGGCTTCTCTCCCAAAGGATTCTACAATAAAGTATTCCGAAATCTCACATCTCACATCTCATATCTCAAATCTTGTTATCGATAATATTGGCATGCTTTCATCGCTTTACCAATATGCAGATATTGCCTATATAGGCGGCGGTTTTGGTGCCGGGATACATAATACCCTGGAGGCTGCGGCGTTTGGGATGCCGGTTGTATTCGGGCCGAAGTACGATAAATTTAAGGAAGCAAAAGATTTGATAGAATTAAATGCTGGCTACAGCATCAATACAGAGGAAGAATTGCTTGCCGTTGCGGGCAGTTTGATGGATGACGAAATACACCGTTACCGCGCAGCAAGGGCATCAAAAAAATACGTGGAGGAACATGTTGGGGCAACGGAAGCGATTGTGAAGTATATTAAGGGGAAACATTAATTACAACTTTCGCTGCCTGGCGACTAAGCAAATGCGCAATGCATTGTGCTATTGCATCCTTATAAGATTTTCCCCTCGTACCTCGGTCGAAATGACATCGTGGTTTGTTTTGACGCAAATTTCTTAATATTGCCGCCATGGGTTTTTTGGATATCCCGGGACTGGGCAAGGCACATTATCACGAATACGGCAGCGGTAAAAAGCCTCTGCTGGCTTTTCACGGTTATGGCATGACGGGCAGGCAATTTCATGTGCTGGAAAACTCCATCCTGAAAGAATACCACGTTTACGGTTTCGACCATTTTTTTCATGGCCAGAGTAAACTGAGCGGTTGGAGCGAGGCGCAGATTGTGGCTGGTATGCCTAAAGCTATGGTAAAAGCCTATGCCGAAGAGTGGTTTAAACAGAATGGCAGGCAGCGTTTCTCATTGCTGGCCTATTCCATTGGTGCCAATATTGCGCTGATATTGCTGGAGGAATATGCCGAACTAATTGATGAGGTTATCCTGATGGCTCCGGACGGCTTATCTGTTTATAAAGGCTTTCATTTCCTTACCCATAAACCTGTTGGCAGGTTGTTTTTCAAAACCGTTACCAAAAGCAAATGGCTGGCCCCTGGTTTAATAAAAGGGCTTAAAAAGGTTGGCTTTATTGATGAGAGCCTTTTTAATATCGCCTATAATGAAATTGATACCGAACAAAAACGGCTGGATGTGTATTATACCTTAAACCTCATCCGCTTGCTAAAACCCGATACTGCTAAAGTTGCTCAACTGATAAATCAACATCACATAAAATGCCGGTTGATATTTGGCAAAAGCGATAACCTGTTTCCAAAATCAGCCGCGACGCCTTTTTTAAACAGCCTGGATAATCCGGAAGTGCACGAGGTTGCTCTGGGGCACTGGCTGGTAGTAAAAGAATTGGATGAGTATTTAGTAAATTTACGCCAATGATAGCCCACCGCCGTAAAAAATTCCTGGCCGATATATTTGCGAAATACATGTATTACCGCATGCGGAAGGCCTTTAATAAGCTGGAGCTGGTGAATAAAATTGGGCCAAAACCGGGGCACTCCGTATTGCTGCTTTGTAACCATTTTGGTTGGTGGGACGGGCTTTGGGCAAATTACCTGGCCTACTGGCACCTGTTCCGCAAATCGTACATCATGATGCAGGAAGACCACCTGCAGGCACGAATGTGGCTAAACCATTGCGGGGCTTTCTCCATTAGTCGTAGTTCGCGCGAGATGATCAAATCCCTGCAGCATGCCGCGGATATTTTAAACGATGCCGAAAATATGGTGATCGTTTTCCCGCAGGGAGAGCTCATCTCTAACCACACTACCGAAATTAAGGTAGAGAAAGGTATCGAGCGCCTTATCAAAAACATAAAAGGCCCCTGCCATATCATTTATAATTGCGCCTTAATTGAATATTTCGAAAACCTTAAGCCATCCGTATATTTCCATCTTTTGGATTTGGGCGTGGCTGGCGAACTAAGTTTTGATGAACTGGCAGAAAAGATAAACACTTTTCATAGGCAGGCTTTAAAAAACCAGTTAAACGTAGCGCATTGAGTATGATCTACCCCAAAAACAATGGGTTTATGAAGTGGGTGTTCGATACCTACGTAAAGTGGCTGGTGGGCAAAACTTTTCATGAGTTTTTGTTTAATGAGGTTGAACTGGATAAGAATAAATCGGTAATATTAGTGGCCAACCACTTTAGTTTTTGGGATGGGCTGATACTTTATGTTTTGAATGATAAACTGCTGCACAAAAAGTTCCATGTGATGATACTGGAAGATACCGCAAAGCGCGAAGGGATGCTGCGTTACGCCGGGGCGTTCTCTGTCACCAAACACTCCCGGGATATGCTGGAATCGTTGAACTATGCTGCGGGGTTACTTTCCGACCCCGGCAATTTGGTACTGATGTTCCCACAAGGTAAGCTGTATTCTAACTTTGTAAACAGCGTAAAATTCGAGCAGGGGCTAATGAAGATCATGAAAAAGGCAGAGGGCAAATTCAGGCTATTGTTCGCTGCAACTTTTATTCAGTACTTCAAGCACAAAAAACCAACAGTAACCGTTTACTTAAAAGCCGAAAACGAAGATTATACCAATAAACCCATTGATGCATTGCAAAATGCTTACCAGCAGCACTATGAAACATCTAAACTGTTACAAACCGAAATCGATATAAAGTGATCATAGCCCTGCTTGTTGTTTTTATTTTTTTGATACTGCGCTTTACGGTAACCCTGTTCAATTTCCTCTCGAACCCTAAGCTGCCGCGCATTGGCAAGCATTATACTGATAAAGTATCAATTCTGATCCCCGCCCGCAACGAGGCGGATAATATTTTAACCCTGCTTACTTCCGTCCACCAGCAGGATTACGAGAACTACGAAGTGCTGGTGCTGGATGATAATTCCACGGATAACACCTACCAGGTTTGTGTGGATTTTGCAGCAATACACCCTCGCTTTAAAGTAATAAAAGGCGAACCACTACCTGCGGGCTGGCTTGGCAAAAACTATGCCTGCCATCAATTGGCTCAACAGGCAAGCGGCCAGTATTACCTGTTTTTGGATGCCGACGAACAAGTCCAAAAAGGCCTTATCAACAGCGCCGTTCACCGTATGAAATTGCGGGGGCTATCCTTGCTCAGCCTGTTTACCAATCAAACCATGCGCACTGCAGGCGAAGAAATGGTAGTGCCGCTGATGCACTACATCCTGTTAAATTTGTTGCCGCTGCGGCTGGTTTACCTGGTAAAAAGCGCTGCCTTATCTGCCGCCAGCGGGCAATTTATGCTGTTTGATGCGGTTGATTATAAAGAATACCAATGGCATCAGCTGGCAAAAAATAAAGTGGTGGAGGATGTGGAAATTATGAAACTGGTAAAATCTGCAAAGCTGAACGGCGAGGCGCTGCTGGCCAATGGTATGATCAGCTGCCGCATGTATAAAGGCTACAACGAGGCTATAAACGGCTTCGGCAAGAATTTTTTGGCTGCCTTTAACTATAATATCATCGGGTTTTTAATATACCTGTTGCTGGTTATCGGCGGGCCGGCGCTTATTATCATGACTATGAATCTCAATTTGATATTTATCATGTTCGGTTTGATTATGCTGGGGCGTATTATGATATCTTTATCAGCCGGGCAAAACGCAGTCACCAACATATTTTTACACCCGGTACAAATGTTTAGCCTGCTTGTCATTGGCATCACTTCTATACAAAAACACCTCAGCAAAACCACCGTATGGAAAGGCCGAAAGATCTCAGTATAACGCCGCGTACGGCCATTATCGCAATTATCCTGTTCCACTTTGTGGGGCTGGTTGGTTTGCTGATACCCCTTACGCGCCCGCTATTTTTGCAATTAGTACCCTGGCATATTTTGCTGATGCTGTTGGTTGTTATGCTGGCACATCGAAACTTCGATAATAAATTTGCGGCTTTTATTGCCCTTATTGTTATAGCCGGGATTGTTTTAGAGTGGATAGGCGTACATAAGCAATGGCTGTTTGGCAATTATGCTTATGGCGGATCCCTCGGTTTGAAACTGTTTGATATACCCCTCACCATCGGAATCAATTGGTTTTTGTTGGTGTATGCTGCGGGCGTTACCATGCAGCGCAGCAGGCTAAAAAGTATGTTGCCGAGGGTAATAGTGGGCGCACTGCTTTTAGTATTGCTCGATCTGCTGATTGAGCCTGTTGCCATCCGTTTTGATTACTGGCACTGGGCGGATAACACCATCCCCTTTAAGAACTATTACTGCTGGTTTTTGGTAAGCGCCGCGATGCTCTTAGTATTCGAACAGTTTCAGTTCAAGAAACAAAGCGTTGCCGCACCGGTGCTGCTGGCCACCGAATTTGTATTTTTCGGTGTACTATGTTTGGCTGGTTTGTTGTAATTGGTGGACCTAATTGCCCTCAGAAATCGTTAAAAATCGGAGGTTTTTGGAGGTTATTTGCCGTTTTATAGTGGAAAACCGTTAAAAATCTTTGATTTTCTGTGGTGTTTTTTGGCTTATCTTGCTGTAGGTCAGAAAGTAAACAAAAAACTGTGTTTTTCTTCGGGGTGAATTTACAGTAAATGGCGGTTTTTGACTGGTGTTAAAGAACGTAAACACTGCTCTTGCATGAGGCAGAAAACGGTACTTATAAATATAGCAAATTTTTATCGCATTGGCAAGAGCGTTTAGGCAGCAACCAAAACAAGCGATAGGGATGGGCGCGGATACCGGCTACGCGCCTAAGGCTTTGTGCGCGTATGAGCAGACAGCCCGGGCCAAGGGCATCGCCATTGTCTGAATCAGAATTTTCAGAATTAAAGAATTTTCAGAATTCTAAAACAATATGCTTTATGTAGCATTGCCCTTTAACCTTTAACCTTTAACCTTTAACCTTTAACCTTTAACCTTTAACCTTTAACCTTTA
>NZ_CAMLOV010000162.1 GCF_946481715.1 uncultured Mucilaginibacter sp.
GCGCTAAAGTATCAGCTAAGATCGTGTCTCATTTAAAAGGTGATAAAGTAATTATCTTCAAAAAGAAAAGAAGGAAAGGTTACCAGAAGAAAAATGGCCACCGCCAGCAATTTACCAAGATAGAGATCACCGGTATCACATTATAATTAAATTTTAACCGGGGTTTTTTATATCCCACAAAAGAAATTAAGAAATGGCACACAAAAAAGGGGCCGGTAGTTCAAGAAACGGCCGCGAATCACATAGCAAGCGTTTAGGTATCAAAATTTTTGGCGGTCAGCCTGCAATTGCTGGTAACATCATCGTTCGTCAGCGTGGTACCAAACACAATCCGGGTTTAAACGTAGGTATCGGTAAAGACCATACCTTGTTCGCTTTAACCGCAGGGCACGTAGTATTTAAAAAGAAAGCAGATAACCGTTCATACGTTTCTGTTATTCCTTTTGAAGTTGCTCCTGTAGCTGAAGACGCAGCACCTGCACCTGCTGTTAAAGCAGAAGCAAAAGCTGTAGAAGTTGCTGCACCGGTTGCAGAAGTTGAAGTTGCTGAAGAAGCACCTAAAGCAAAAAAAGCACCTAAAGCTAAAAAAGAAGACGCTACTGAAGCTGAAGAAGCAGCAGCTGAGTAATTTCTTAAGAAGCTCTCAATATTTAGAAAGCCTTGTATCATTTGATGCAGGGCTTTTTTTGTGCCGATTGTTTTGAATTGGCCGAAATTATCAGCAAATTCATGCGATATGCTTTACAAAGAATACCTGCCTCATCCCTACCTGCGCGACCGGGTAGAATGTTACTGGAAGTTTGTAGTAGAACCAGTTACAGATGGAAGTATCGAACCGCTTAGCCATGTTTTCCCGCCGGATGGCAGTTGTTCGCTGCTGTTTATCAATATGGCATCGTTTCATCACAAAGCCATCGTATTTGTGGGGCCAACAACTATTATCAAAGAAATTCCGGTTTTTTCAAATTCAATAAGTTTTGGCATACGCCTTAAACCCGGTTGTTCGCTTTGGCTTAATGCTACCGAGCCGGCCGCTATTGCCAATAGTGTAATTCAATACCAGCCAGAGGATATCAGCGCCTGGCAGCAGGAAATTTTAACACAAATGGAACTCAGTTTTGATAACAAGGCCCTGCTGGATGATATACTGATGAAGGTTAAGCCTGAAAGCAGTGTAGAGCCAGATGCCCGTATTGTTAACGTTGTCGATTTCGTTATAGCCAGAAATGGACAGGCAACCTTAACCGAGGTAGCAGATGTAAGCCATCTTAGCCCGCGGCAATTGCAGCGGCTTTTTACAAAGGAAACCGGTATTGCCATTAAGCAATTTTGCCAGATGCGGCGGCTGCGCAAAGCTATTATAGACCTGCACATACAACACCGCACTTATCCGGAAATGGTGGCTGAGCGCGGCTTTGCCGACCAGGCGCATTATTATAAATCTTTTAAGAACGTGGCAGGATATGATATCCGTAAGTTCATTAGCTACATTGGGCAGATAGAACATATCATGGTTTAGCAGAATGTCGTAATTGTACAATACATTACCACTGCTGAGCAATAAATTTGAAAGAAAAAACCATGAATAAATTAATTACTATCGCATTTGCACTCGTGTTACTATCGAGCCTTGGTTATTCGCAATCAAAAGAAACCGATAAGGCTGCCAAAGCCGAAGTAAGCAAGCTTGCTTTTATTGTAGGCAATTGGGCGGGTAAAGGCTGGATGATGATGCAAGGTGGCAAATCAACCTTCGACCAAACCGAGAAAGTTCAATTTAAGCTGGATAGCACCGCTGTACAGATAGACGGGCTTGGCAAAGCCGACGGGCAGATAATACATAACGCCCTGGCTATAATCACTTCTAATAAGCCCGGAGGCTATAATTTTCGCTCGTACCTGGCAACAGGTCGCGAAGGGCAATTTAAAGCCGAACTGATAGGTAGTAAACTTTACTGGTACCCGTATGAGGGCATGCGCTATATTATTGAACTGAACGACAAAGGCCAATGGTTTGAAACCGGCGAAATGAACCGCGATGGTAAATGGAATAAGTTTTTTGAGATGACGTTAGATAAGGTTAAATAGCCCGGATACGGTTTCAGAGGCTTGCAATACATAACGTTAACTTGCAGGTATTAAAATCCTTGTTAAATTAGCATGGATATTAACACCTAACTGTTATGAGCCTTTCTATTAAAAAGCTTACTAATAACCAATTAGAGTTTGCAAAAAACCTTTGGCTGCTTTGGCAGGCAGATGATGGTTATGAAAATCCCTCACTGCCGCCGGACGGCTACTTGTTAAAACTGCTTTGCCGGGATGATTTTCATGTGTTGGCCGCGTTTGATGGCGATAAAGTTGTTGGCGGTTTAACAGCATACGATATGGTGATGTACCAGCAGCAGGAAACCGAATTGTTCATTTACGAAGTTGGTGTAGAGAGGCAGCACCGGCAAAGGGGCATAGCAAGATCGCTTATAAACGAAATGCGAAGGTTAGCATTAGAGAAAGGTATCACCGTGATGTATGTAGGTGCCGAAATGCCAAATGCCGCCGCCCGGCAGCTATACAGCACAACCGGCGGCCGGTTTGAGGAAGTGGCATGGTACACTTATGAATCAACAAACTAAATAATCTGCGTCCCGAAAAAATGCCCAATCAGAGCCGTAGTAGCCATTGCTATTGTTCCCCAGAAACCAATCCTCAGCATACTTTTAAATATCGGCGCTCCGCCCGCCCGGGCTGCAATTGTTCCGAGCACAACCAGGAAGATAATTGAAAAGACGTATTGATAGTAGATCATGTTTTTTATTGGTGCAAAAATAGCTACCGCTAAGGGAAGCAGTGCACCGCAAATAAATGATGCAAATGAATAAGCTGCAGCTTGCAAGGGCTTGGCAGCAGTTACTTCAGTTATACCCAGTTCGTCTCTTAAATGTGTTTCCAGCGCATTATGGCTGGTAAGCTCAACGGCAACCCGCCGTGCCAAATCACCGGAGAGCCCCCTTTTTCGATAAATATCGGTAAGTTCTTCAAGTTCCTCTTCGGGTATGGTCTCCAATTCCTCTTTTTCTCTTTTTACATCTGCCTGTTCTGTATCCGATTGCGAGCTTACCGAAATATACTCGCCTGCCGCCATAGACATTGCTCCGGCTATCAACCCCGATAGGGCGGCCAATACAATAGCCTGGTGTGTAGCGGTAGCCGCAGAAACCCCGATAACAAGGCTGGTGGTTGACAGGATGCCGTCGTTAGCGCCTAATACGCCTGCCCTTAGCCAGCCTACCCGGCTGATGTAATGTTTTTCGAGTAGCATGATTTTATTAAATATATAAAGGAGCCTTGCGCGTGCAAAGATACCACACGATAGCGCTTCATTTAAAATGCAAGTTACTTGACAAACCCCCAACTGTCGTGATCATTATCACAGTTACTAATGCGCTACCTCAATATTTGCATAAAAAGCAAACCGAATGTGGGAAGCTTTTGGCTGCCAATGACCGCGTTAGCATGCTCGCGCGGCAGCAAACAAAGAGATTTGCTGTGTGATTTTTGACGGTTTAAATGTTTTATTCTTCCATTGCAATTTCTAAATTCATCGGAATTGAGTATAGCGTTCGTACTAACTTGCCTTTGATCGTGCCGGGTTTCCAAACTACGTTTTTTAAAGCCTTTATCATTTGTTGGCCGATTATATTGCTGCCCCTAATTATTTTAGCATTGCTCATTTCCCCATTTTTTTCAACAATGAATGTAATGATCACACGGGTAAGAGCAGTTATGTCTTCCTTACTATCCCGTGGTACTCGTACTTGTTTGGAGAGGTCCTTTAATAACTTCATTTCGCCACCAGGATACTCCGGTTGGCGCTCTACGGCAGTGTAAATCGTTGTGTCGGGCTTCACAATTATCTTTTTGTTCGGTTGCGCAACCGAATTGATCATGCAGCAAAACAAGGTAATTATCAATAGTACTGGCTTTAGGCTATTCATATATCACCTCCTTAAAATACCACCCATCCGCATCTACAACCGGCATAGTTTTGCTGGTGATACTGATGCCTTTTCCATCAACCGCCATGCGTTGGGTACCTGTATCAGTGGTAATATCCAGTGGCAGCGACATGCTGATATTATCCAGTTTAACAAGATATTTATTATCGCCGCGTGTAGGAACAACACTGATCTCCAGTTTGTTGATGGTTCGCAGGTACATATCAAAAAGCGGCTTCAGGCTTTTGCCAAAGGCAGCGCTGAAGTATTGCTCCACATCGTCGGTATTGTTAAGGTTGCTATAGGTATGTTTTGGATCGGTAGCAAAGCCTTTCAGGGTAGGGAAGAAGAGGCTGTCGCCCATTACGTAATTGATGGTGTGCATGAAGAATGCACCTTTGCTGTAAATGTCACCATTATAAGCCGATTCTTCATCGATATCCTTACCCAGCACGATAGGCTGTTTGTTTTGAATGTTTTTTACCGATTTTTGGAAGTATTTGATATAAGCCGGCTTGCCTGCAAATTCCAGTGTGAACAACGCATCCGCGTAGCTGCCGATACCTTCGTGGATCCAGTAATCTGCCCAATCGATAGCTGTTACCTTATTGCCCCACCACTCGTGCCCGAATTCGTGGTGCAGCAGCCAGTCGTAATCCTGCGTGCCCACACGTACGTATTTAAATTTGTTGCCATAGGCCACCATGCTTTGGTGTTCCATACCCAAGTGCGGCGTTTCTACTAGTCCCACTTTCTCCTTCGCCCAAGGGTATTCGCCAAAGTATTTTTCCTTTTCGTGGATGGTTACTTCAAACATATCCATCAGCTTATTGGCCTTATCTGCATGCTCGTTAAGCACATAGAAATGGATGGGTACGGTGTTACCCGCCACACTTTTGTAAGTACGCTGCACCAGTTTATAATCGCCTACATTGAACAGGATGCTGTAGTTATTGATGCTGTAGTTGGTTTTCCAATGGAAGGTGGCTTTTTTGCCTTTTTTTGAGGTTTTCACCAGCAAGCCCGGGCCTGCAACTACCAGGTCCTTAGGTACGGTGATGATCAGGTCTGCACCCTCGTTCGGTTCGTCGGAAGGGTGGTCTTTACAAGGATAGTACACCTTGCCGCCTGTACCTTCAGCTGTAATGGCCAGCCAGTTGTGGCCGGTAGAATCTTTTGTAAAAGTAAATCCATCGTCCCATGGCGGGCGTACGGCAATATGTGGCTTGCCGCCATATACTACTTTTACGCTGGCTTTGCCCGCAGCCAGTTCCTTCACCGTGTTAATGGTGATCATGTTATTTTTGTAGATAAATGGCTCTTTTTTGCCATTTACTAAAACCGAACTCACGTTAAGCGAATCCAGCAAATCAAATAACAGTACATGCGTTGGTTTGGCTGTAATGATATCTATAGTAGCGTAGCCGTCAATAGTTTTCTGCTCAAAATTCACATCAAGCGCAATGGTATAATGCCGCACATCCATATTGGCTTGCTCGGGTTTTAATTTACCGCCGGAGGTAAGTTTGGTTTGAGCGGATGCTGTGGCTACAATAGCCATCAATAGCAATAAGGTATAAATGTGTCTTTTCATTTAATGCTGAATATAAGGGCAATTTAGGTACTAACAAGTAAAAATTCTGTTTCAGTCTTCGGATGCCCAACTGATCCCAATGGGTACCGAAAATTCGCACCTGACAATATACCCGTTTTGAATGGCTGGCCGCCACTTAGGCATAGCTTTAAGTAAAGCTATCATCAATCGTTCGAAACGCGTATGTTTTGGTCGGAGAATCTTTATGCGTGAAAGGCTACCATCTTTTTCTACAACGAAGTTGGCGATAATGTGACCTTGCACGCTCTCGGTAGAATGAGGATGGTATAGAAGATTTTTCATGATATATTTACCCAAAGCACCTTCTTCCTTTCCAAATTGCGGCTGCTGTTCTATAACTGTATAAACAGTAGTATCCTTCACATTAATCCGTGGCTTTTTGTGCTGCGCTTTTGCAAAAGAAGCCAAGAAAATAAAAACAATTACAAGAATTCGTTTCATCGCAATTCGGACTATTCTTCTTTTATAGAAAACATTAAGGGAACCGTATATCCGCATTTAACGGGCTTACCACATTGCATCCCCGGCTTCCATTTAGGCATTTTACGCAACATAATTAAAGTCTCTTTATCAAAAGCAGGATGCAGACTCCTCATGATCTTGAAATCTGTTGTTCTGCCATCTTTTTGTATCATGAAACTAATGATTACTTTACCTTGTGCTTCTACTTCGCCTTTCGGATATTTTAGGTTTTTGGACACGAATTTCATGAAAGCCTCATTGCCACCCGGAAATTGTGGCTCAATTTCATAATCTACAATAGTAGCCGTATCTACCACGCCTGCTTTCTTTTTAGGCGATTGAGCGTAACAACCAATTATTGCAAGGACCGAAAAAGTAATTAATAGCCCCTTTTTCATAGCCTAAATATACTAATATTCCCTAACCAGCAAGCCGTCGGCAAAATCGCGCACAAATAATTAAGCTAATTAATTTCATACAATTAGTAAATGCCCACATCTATTGGCATTGAAATCAAAAATTGCACCCTGAATATAACCATTCGGAATACCTGAGTACCATTTAGGGGGGCGCGAAATGCTTTGATAAACAGATTCCCAGTCGCCGAGTCCTATGCAGGGCGCAACATCTTGATGTGGGACGGTGTGGCGTGCTTCTCTATTATAAATGAAGCTATATACTTGCCTTCAAAATTATGACGATGGTATCTGCTGGTTTATACCATTTTATGGTATATTTAAATACTTGTGTGTTTGCAAGGAAATTTCCCATTGTGGATTGTTCATTACGTACTCCACAATAAGCGGCGCCATTTCTTTGTTCTTGCTCCACTCGGGCTGCAAGTATAGTTTACAATCAGGCGCAACTAGTGTAGCGTTATGCTCGGCAAATTCAAAGTCCGATCTGTTAAATATGATCACCTTAAGTTCGTGCGCCTTATCGGCAACGTTTTGCATAGGCGCCTTGAATTTTTTGGGGGATAGGCATATCCAGTCCCAATCGCCGGAGAGGGGGTAAGCGCCGGATGTTTCTATAAAAGTTTTAATGCCTTCAGCGTGCAATTTTGCGGTAAGGTAATGCAGGTTATATATCAATGGCTCGCCGCCGGTTACTACAACAGCTTTCGATGGATGTATTTTAGCGTTTGCAACAATGGTATCAGCAGCCGTAAGCGGATGCAACTCGGCATCCCAGCTTTCTTTTACATCGCACCAGTGGCAACCCACATCGCAGCCACCAAGGCGGATAAAGTATGCGGCTTTACCTGTGTTATAGCCTTCGCCCTGTATCGTATAAAATTCTTCCATCAAAGGAAGTAATGTGCCGTCTTCCGGAACCTGGTGTGCCATAATAGGGCACAAAGGTAAGTTTTTGCGCTCAAAGCATAAAGGGCAAAGGCAAAAGGTGATAATTTGGTGATGATGGAAGAAATTATTAAAAATAAACAACATAATTACTTAAGCCTCTTTTATATATCATTTTTTGCAGGTAGCTTTATGCTGAAAACTTTACCCCCGGTTTTAATCTGTGAAGAAATTATACTTTTTGTTCACCTTCTTCTGCTTGCTATGCTTCACCTCCTGTGTGGACATTGAGGAACGTTACGATTTTAAATCGGACGGCTCCTGCAACGTGGTTTATGGCTTTGACATGGGCAAGGCTGTTTCTGTATTGATGAACCTAATGACAGATTCTGTACGCGAAACGCCCCAATTTGGTATTGTAAAAGATACTACGCTTAATTTTTACAACGCCCTGCCTGATAGTGTAGCCAATAAAATGAATGCCGAAGAGATAAAAATGGCGCAGGGGAGTGACCTGGCTGTAAAAATGGACCTGAGGCATAGCATTATGAAAGTGAGTGTTAAGCACGAAGCAAAAAACGCTACCGATCTGCAATACTACCTGCAGCACCTCAGTAATATATCTATGAACGGCCAACTGGGCAATGTTGCCAAAAACAACCAAATGAGCGGCTTTGATGCGCAACCGCTAATAACCGGGCAGAGTTATTATAATTACGATATAACCCCCCACAAGTTTTACCGGATAATAGATAGAGAGAAATTTGCAGCTTTTTTGAAAAAGGCTGGTGCTAAATTTGCCATGGCGAAGGCAATGTTGATAGATATGCCCTATAAAGTAGTCCTAAACTTTGCGAAGCCTGTAAAAAAGATAAATAACTCCAAAGCCGTGCTCTCTGCCGACAGGCACACGGTTACCTTGGTTACCAGCATGGACGAGGTAATGAAAAACCCCGCTTTGGTAAACCTGAAGATTGATTTTTAGATAATGCTTTGAAATCCGACCTCGACCTTATTATTGAATTTTACGAAGACGAAAAGTATGTGTTGGAGCAAGCCATACAAGAGGCCTTAACTGACCATGATTATGAATTAGTTTATCGGCATGGAGAGGCATTAAATAGGGTAGAGGCTCAACTTTATCGTATGAACGGGTTGAAAGACCCGTTATATGAAAAAAGGATGCAAATTAACCGGTTGATGGAAACAATGCCAGGCATGGAGCTAGACGAGTTTTTTAAACAATACCTCGCTGAATCGATACAACGAACTGTTACTAACAAAAAGCAATCTTTAAAAAAATTACTGGAGGAAAAATATGAATTAGTTGATAATCAGGTGATTGATGATGCGTTGTTCGACTTATATGACGATAAATGTAAGGCATTTGGATTTTGCTTCCCACATCGTGACAGTAATTTATGCCTGCTATTTGAGTTGACTGCGGAGAAAGTCCTCCTAATATCCGTTGATGTAAAAGATATTACTTCGGATTACGACGCTGACGACCCCGAAGAGAAGCAAGTACACCGTTTTGAAAATTTGGGTTTCCGTTACGATAATTATGGCAGTTCGTTAGTTTACCAATATGATATGGCTAACTTTAAAAGTGCCTGGGACATAAAAGTATTACTCAGCCGAATTATTTATGATATTGGCTATTTTGGCGAGGAGAAACTAGGCACTATTGAGTTTTACAATTAGCATATGAAATGGTACGCCATAGAAGGAATAGTACCGGATGATAAGCCTTTTATAAAAAAGGTGAAAATTGCCGGCACAAACTTATGTTTGTTGGGGTATGAAGGCAAGCTGTTTGCATTGGGCGCAATCTGCCCGCATGCCCGGGAAGACCTTAGCCGGGGGTGGTGTAACAACGGCAAGCTGGTATGCCCGGTACATCGTTTTTCGTACGATTTGGAGACCGGCAAAGGCAGCCCGGGGCAAAACGATTACGTGGAAAGCTATCCGGTTAAAATAAAAGGGGAGGTGGTTTATGTGGGGATAGAATCCTTTTTTGATAAACTAAAACAAGCCCTTAAATAACCCTATATAAATGGAAACTAAAGTTATTGATTTACTCACCTATGAACTGTACCACGTACTCAGTTTTCGCAACTCTAAACTGCCAAAAATCACCGAGTTGAGGAAGTTTTTTTTTGGCGGCGGAATGCTCATCAATAACACATTCAATACACACATTGCTTTCACCACGGCATCGTACTTAAAAGCGTTGGAGTCGCAGATTGCTATTTGGTGAACTCAAACAGTTTTTGCAGCGGGAAATATCTTCTAAAACAAATGTGTTTGATAAAATCGCCCACCGCACCAGCGTTTACGAATATAGCTTCGCCGAAATACCACCCCGCAAAATGCCACGAGGTATATGTTACATGCAATTTGTGAAAGAAGGAGATACCTGGCGCATTAGTTCGATGGCATGGAATGATGAAAACGAGAATTACAGGATACCGGCGGAGTTGGTTGCATAGATAGCCGACTATTCTGCTATTTTTTTTAAAAGTATAAAATTCCGATAACTGCAAAAATCCACGTCGGGTAGAATAGGGACAGCAGCGAATAATTCTTTGGCTATGGGAAGGGGTTCGTTGTCCATTAAAAACTCCGTATGCTTTATTTCATTTTCATATTGAAAATAAAAACTCCTGAACCAATGCATTTTATTGGGCAGCGACTGTGATTTTATGCCTTTTTCGATACTTTTAAAAAACTCCGTTGTTGGGTTTATACTTGTAGCAGTTACGCCATTGTTTTTGCCAACCAGTCCGCCGATATAGGCAGTCCAAGCTTTGCCTTCTATTTCCCAAATTTCGGTATCCAGGTATTGTAGAATATTTTTATCGGTTGCACCTAATGCCGCCAATATTAAATGAAAACTACTTGTGGTGAAATTTGTAAAATTCCGGGTAAAAGCGTCCTCTTTATCTGTACCAAAGTCACCAAAGCTTTCAAGTATTTTATAGCCGTCTTCGGTTATGACCATTACATCAAGTTGAGAACTTACACGGTCGTTTACGGTTGAATAAATGGCTCTTGCTTTAAATTTAGCCTGGGAAAGTTCGTCGCAATAAACAAACTCATCCTCCTCTTTAACAGAAAAGCCGTGCGCAGTTAAAAGTTGAACAATATATTCGTTCAGGATAACTTCAGTCATTGTTTGGAGGCTACGAATAAACTTCCTTATTCGCGGAACTCAAGGTGTTCTTCAGTAAGCCTATTATGGTCATTAAACCAACCCCGCCGGGCACGGGGGTTATCCATGATGACTTTGGGGCAACGTTTTCAAAATCAACATCGCCGAATAATTTGTAACCCGATTTGGTTAGGGTTGAAGTTTCGCGGTTCATGCCTACGTCAACAACAACAACGCCATCTTTAACCATATCTGCGGTGATAAAATTCTTTTTTCCTATGGCCACGATGAGGATATCGGCATCCAGCGTAAATTTTTTAATATCGGGCGTTTTGCTGTGGCAAATGGTTACAGTGCAATTACCCGGATATGTATTACGCGCCATTAAAATACTCATGGGCGAGCCAACAATGTTACTACGGCCAACCACAACGCAATGCTTGCCGGCCGTGTCTATGCCATACTCTTTCAGCATCAAAGTGATACCATAGGGAGTAGCGGGGATGAACGAAGGCAAATTGCGCTGCATACGCCCAAGATTTACCGGGTGGAAACCGTCCACATCCTTGCGGTGGTCAATCCGTTCGGTTACTTTTTCCGGGTCGATATGTTTGGGTAGGGGTAGTTGTACAATAATGCCATCAATGTCGGCATCGGCATTTAATTCAGCGACTTTAGCTAGCAGTTCTTCTTCGGTAACATCGTCCTCGTATCGTACCAGGGTAGATTTAAAACCAACCTTTTCGCAGTTTTTCATTTTGCTGGCCACGTAGGTTTCGCTGCCACCATCGTGCCCAACCAGTACCGCCACTAAGTGCGGCTTGCGGCCGGTACGCTCCAAAATCTTAGCCGCTTCTTCGGCTATTTCTACCTTAAGTTTTTCTGATACGTATTTTCCGTCGAGTAACTGCATGTAAGAGTCAAGATATAAGAAGCAGGAATCAAGAACGCTAAAGAAGACTATTCCTCTCTGTATCTTGATTCTTGCCTCTTGATTCTAAATTAATCTAATTTCAATACCGCCATAAACGCACTCTGTGGTATCTCTACATTACCAACCTGGCGCATGCGTTTTTTACCGGCCTTTTGTTTTTCTAACAGCTTACGTTTACGCGAAATATCACCACCATAACATTTGGCGGTAACGTCCTTACGCATAGCTTTTACCGTTTCGCGGGCTATAATTTTTGCGCCGATAGATGCCTGGATAATAATTTCGAATTGCTGGCGGGGTAATAGCTCCTTTAGTTTTTCGCAGATCTTCTTACCAAAATCGTAAGAGTTTCCGCGGAATATCAGGGATGACAAAGCATCAACCGGCTCCGAATTTAGTTTAATATCTAAACGAACCAGGTCACTCTGGCGGTAGCCTATCTGGTGATAATCAAAGGATGCGTAGCCTTTTGATATCGTCTTTAGTTTATCGTAAAAATCAAATACGATCTCACCCATTGGCATCTCAAACGTAAGTTCAACCCTGTCGGATGTTAAGTACGACTGATTTTTAATAAACCCGCGTTTCTGAATACAAAGTGACATAACCGGGCCAACGAAATCGGATTTGGTAATGATGGTAGCTTTGATGTATGGCTCCTCTACAAAATCTATCTTACTTGGGTCCGGTAGGTCGGATGGGTTGTTTACAACGATAGGCTCGCCGCGGGTAGTGTATGCAATGTACGATACGTTGGGCACGGTGGTGATCACCGTCATATTAAACTCGCGCTCTAAA
>NZ_CAMLOV010000163.1 GCF_946481715.1 uncultured Mucilaginibacter sp.
CAGAAGTTGCCAAAGCCCTGCTGGAAATCCCGGTACCGGCATCGTTTGTTGCCCCGGCAAAAGGAACCGAAGGCCCGCATGCTACGCCTAATGCCGGCATCGTATTACCCCATTTGGCGGCGCGCACCCTGGTTGCCCTACATGCGGTGGATGCTTGTGTTGCTGCCATCGGTACAAAACATTCAACCCTGGCGCTTTGGGCATTGCGTTACATGCACGATGCCAAAGCGGTTGACGGGCTGATTGCCGCTTATGGGCAAGCAAAATCGCCAAAAACAAAAGAACAAATACTGGTAACCCTGGGCAGGCTTTATAAAACCGAGGCACCTTATGATGGCAGCTGGTGGTGGAGTACCCGGCCAGATTCGCATGGACCGTACTACAAAGCTATTACCTGGGAGTCCTCGCCCAAGATAAAGGCATTCCTTACCGGCCTGCGCAGTAAGGCAACACCTGCAGGCAAACAGTTTTTTGCCGACCTGAACGCCCGCGACAGGATGGAAATTGCTGCTTTTGGGGGCGAAGAAAAAGTGGCAGCGGCGAAAGAAGTAAAAATTGACCTCGATAAGATCAGGAATAAAAAGGGGCAGATCGGTAAATCATCTATCGAAGATATTATGCTTGCCCTTGGCAAACTGAAGGGCGATCCTGCAAAAGGAAAAGCCCTGTTTGCACAGCAAGGCTGTATTGCCTGCCACAGCATCAAAAAAGGCGAAAAGCTAAAAGGGCCATTTATGGGGCAGATAGGCTCTATCATGACGCGCCAGCAAATTGCCGAATCTATCCTGAAACCAAGTGCATCCATTTCGCAGGGCTTTGCTACGGTGACGGTTACTGCAAAAGGTAATAAAACCTATATGGGTTTCATCACCGAAGAATCTGCACAAAAAATTGTGATGCGCGATATTGGCGGGAACGTTTATACCGTGAAAACGGCTGATATCATCTCGCGAAAGGAAATGAAAACCTCTATGATGCCACCTGGCCTGGCAAACGCTTTATCGTATGATGAATTTGCGTCGCTGGTTTCGTTTTTGTCGCAGCAAAAGTAACAGATACTATTATTGGGCGGCCACTAATCAGAAGAGTGGCCTGCCCAGCATGGCGTTATAAAACAAAAACGATATCAGCACAAAGTAAACGGATGCAAAAATAATAGCAGGCCTTGCGCTTTTTACGCTGGTAAGCACCACAAACAAGGGGACTACCTGCAACGCGTGCAATCCCATAAAATGTGCAATACGCAGGTCGCCTGCAATACGGCTCCAGTTAAAAAGCGGCAGCCCGGGGCCACCATCTGGCGCGCCAACCGTATGTGCCAGGTGCGATGCCATAAGGCCGCCCTCCAAAGCAAACACGCAGCCCGTAATGATGCCC
This sequence comes from uncultured Mucilaginibacter sp., assembly GCF_946481715.1. Next base: position 1,378 of record NZ_CAMLOV010000163.1, read on the forward strand.
AGGCGAATGGCCCACAACAATGCGGGTGTTATTTGCCTTGCCTTTACCCGGAAGAACTTAATGCCCATATAAAGCGCAAACAAGGTTTGCGAAACAATGACAATGCCCATTAAGCCAAACAACACCGAATTATAAATACTCGAGTTGTTGTAGTGCGAAAGTTGCCCCCGGGCGGCCTGCGTAGCAATGGCCAGCATCTCAAAAGTCATTGCAAATACCGTGAAATTGGCAAAGCGTTTGTTGAGCCGCTCAAATGGAAGGTACTGCAAAAATAAAGGCCAGGTTAAACAGTAAATGGCAATCGATATAGCAAATTTGATGGGTTTTATCCAGAGGTTTATGCCCATCAGTTGCCTATGGTCAAACTGCATAATAAGCAACAGCAACAGTAATAATGCCAGGTGCGCAATGCCGCAATAGTAAAGCGCCGGGCTGTTATTTTTAATTCGTGTAAGGAGTGTTTTCATTTCTTGATTTTATTTGTTGAATGATCCGGTAGAGTAAATAGCCGCAGGGGCCAAACATAAACGTGAGTATTAGGCAAGGGATAACCAGCCAGTGCGAAATGTTCTTGGCCTTTGCAGAGCGGCTGATATAAAAGCCTATGAGCAGGTCGAAAGCGAGGTAATGCACCCAGCCGGCAAGCAGGAGTTTATCGTCGCTAAAGAGCGTACGCACTTCGTGGATAGACCCAAAACCACCACCCGCTATCCCAAAGAAGCCGGCAATGTAAATGCAGTAAATAACGGAAAGCAGGATAGGGGTTGCCGCAGTACTGGTAAACCAGTTGGTAACTTTCCATTTGGGCAGGGCAATTAATAGCAGCCATTGCAAGCCTGCAATTGCACTAACCACCGAAAATACTTGTGAAGGGTTCATATCATTTAGCTTTAAAAATGGCGTGCAAAAAATGCACAGCACAAAACTGGCGTTTATAGCTTAGGCAAAAAATAATGTAATGTTAAAAAGAGTAGCTGTTTTATTAACCTAAGTTAATTTTGGGTTGGAAAGCCTTGCGCGGATGCGGCTTAGGCTCTGCGGTTGGATGCCCAGGTACGAGGCGATCAAATGCTGTGGCAGGCGTTCGAATATCTTTGGTTGGTTTGTTAATAGTTCGATATACCTGTCTTCGGCCGACTGTACCATCAGGTTACGCTTGCTCTTGGCGGATGCTATAAACAGGCGTTCGGCAATAATGCGGCCAAATTTTTCGAAGCGCTGGCTATGCGTGTACAGCGCCTGCATATCAACATAGCTCAGGGTAAACAGTTCGCAATCTTCCAAAGCCTCAATAAAACTATCCGATGGGCTTTGCAATAAAAAGCTCTCGTAATCGCCGATCCATTGCCCTTCAAAGGCAAACCCCATCGTATGATCGCCTTTTTCGCTGCGGGAGAAATACCGCAAGCCGCCTTTGTAAACAATAACCATGCTCTTGCAAACCTGGCCTTCCTTTAAGTAAAAAGCATACTTTTTTAGGCTAAGGGGCTTAAGCCTTTGCATAAACAAAAAAAGCTCCTCATCGGTAAAATCAACAACCGAGCTTAAAGATTGGGTGATAATTTCGTACATGCGTTGTGCCGGGTGAAACAATGAAAGTATTATAGCCAAATATAGGTAATAAACTATTGCATGTCAGATTTTGGAGAGTTAGGCGGTCTCCCGCGTACAAACAGGTCGTGTACAAAGTAATAATATATTCAAAGCGTTTATAGGCCGCTATTTAAAAGCCGCCAAAACAGAATTTTAAACTTATTGCGGCGCGGAGAGGTTTGCTGTTGCTGGCCAAGTATTGTGTTACTACGGCCTTTTACCGCAATGCCAAAATGATTATCGTAGTACGATCCGATCCGTTCGAATTTACCAAGGCTTACCATTTTCTCGTTTATCATAATACCGTCCCAATGATCTTCAAAAATAGCAACAGGTAAAGGGTAATATTCTTTAGTCGACTTGATAAAGCAGGAGAAGAAATAAGGGTTTAGGTCACCAAATTCCATCCCAAAAACTAAGGGGACTTCTATTATCTGCCCTGTTTTGGCGTTTTTAAAACCGCAATGATAGCCGTGTATAAAATAGATCCACTCACCAACTTTGCCGATTTGTTTTTTTTGTCCCACAAAAGACAATAAAGGGCAATCCTGGTTTATTGTAAGTTTTAGCTTATCTGCTAATTTAAAGATTAAATTTTCGCCCAGTGCCCGGTAATCCTTAGCGCATTGTTCAAAAAACAATTGGTTTAGTTCAATTTCTTCTGCGGTTATTAGCTTGCAGATATTAATTTCCGGTTGGATGCGATGGACGCTTACAAGGAAACCAGTGAGTTGATTCTTAAGTTTAACACCTACCTCCTCACGTTGTTCCTCTAATGAGGAAGCAAAACGGAGGGAGAGTATTACTCCCCTTGATGTTTTTATGATTTCGTCAACAGAGGGTATATCCTCAATTGAATAAATGTTTATTATTTGGGTTACTCGTGGCAATATCGATTTTTAAAAGAGGTAAACGTAAAAAAACGGAATCAGCAAATCATGTAAACTATATTTAATCTCCCGTTAAATGGCGTAGGTATGCTGCAGGGTTATTCAGGAACGATTTGGTAAGGTAAAAGTGTTCGGTATCTTCATAAGTGGTTTCGTGCACGCCATCTTCATCAAACTGGTAAATGGTAGCGCCAGGATAACAAATAAGCATGGGCGCGTGGGTGGCGATGAGGAATTGCGCCCTGCCGCTGCGGTCGAGTTCGGCTATAACCGACATAAATGCCAGTACCCTTGCCGGCGATAATGCAGCTTCCGGCTCATCAAGGATATAAATGCCCGACTCGAACTGGTTGTTAAATAGCGCGAGGAACGACTCGCCGTGCGATTGCTCATGCAGTGACCGCCCGCCATAGGCATTTAAAATGCGTCTATCATCCTGCGCCAATTCATCAATGTACGAGGCAAAATTGAAAAAGCTCTCCGCCCGCATAAAAAAGCCTTCGGTTACTCTCTTCGGTGTCCACCCAAGTTGCAGGGGCCGCGCCAGTGGCGACTCATAACCCTCAAACCTGTGCCCGGTATTAAAATTATGGTTTCGGTTACCGCCGCGCAGGCTAAATCCACATTGCTCGGCAATCCCTTCCAGCAAGGTTGATTTCCCTGAACCGTTCTCGCCAACGAAGAACGTCACATTACTTTTCAGCTGTAATTGCAGCCCTTTATTTAAGCTTGGGATGTGCTGCGGGTAGCTGCCATCCTGTAGTTGGGGGAGTGAAATGCGGGAGAGAAAGGGCATGTAAGGCTATGGTGTTAAAATGAAATATGTTGATGTGCTTAATTTTTGTCTTTTAAGTCAAAGTAGCATTGATTGCAAACCACTTTAATATCGGCAAAAGCCATAGCAGCATCAGTCCATTCGCCCTCGCTGAGCCTTATCTTTTCACATTCATCGCACCAAGCCTGGTGCTCATCACTTGGGTCAATATCCGGGTCAGAATCGAAAGCCTCATTAAACCCAATGGAATTATTTCCGATTAAATGCTGGCAGACAAATGCTAACCGGTCTGAAATGTGCGTACCGCAATCGACGTACTGATCTTTCAAATCATCGTATTCTTCTTGTGTTAATTCGTTGGTGAAAATGAAATAAATAAATAGATATTCATGAGGGACGCGATAAGCACCAATGGCATTTAATAGATTTGCAGCAATAGCGGTCATTTCCCACCCTGTGTAATCATCTCCGTCAACTAAACCTTCAGTGAGCTGCTCAAAATTATTTTTTTGTCCGAAAGCTTTTACTTTCTCTAAAGCACGACTAACATGTTTTGGAGTGGTATGGTTATCCCACCCCCAATTCCATGTATTAGTTATGGAAGAAAATGAGCCTACATCAACATATTTAAAATATAGATTTCTGCCATCAACTGATTTAAAGTGAAACGCCCCAATGCCGTGATCATAAAACCATTCTTCATAGCTGTCAATATCGTACACCTTCATAAATTCGGGTTGCAGCGACATGAGGTTTGCCACGCATCGACTTTTAAACTCTTCGAAAATAGGTTTTACTGGCAGCATGTCCGGGAGTAATTTTAAACAAACTTAATAGAAGAACACCTTATTTCTATATAAAACAAGCCGATAATTTTGTTCGCCCCCGTTTTAGCCCAACCTCTCTATCTTACTAAATAGCATGAAATTTGTTAAGCTTCGCCCCGTTGCTTTCTTATTAGCTCCAAGGCCTGTACGTCAATCTGGTCTTTAAGCCGGTTTACCGTTTTTTTGTTTTCTATAAGCTGATTGATATGTAAAAAAGGGACCCTGGCATCCTCAAAATCGGCAACTGAGGCCATTTCCAAACATTCGTCAAACGAATATCCCTCAAGGCCTTTCATGCCAACCATAATGTCAACAGTAAAATTATTATCGAGTTGGAAATCTGTCCAACCGGGAACAAACTGCATGGTTTCTATCATGGGGTAATCGCCCATCCCGCATTTTGCAAATGCCTTCCGCAAGGCTTGCCGGTTCTCCAACGTGTCATCTATCCAAATATCTATGTCGCCGGTAAAACGCGCAAAACCGTGAAAATTCATGGCGTAGCCGCCAACCAAAATGTACTTTACATTAAAGTATTGAAGTGCTTTCCAGAGATCTAAAATATGCTCGTCAAAAATATCCACCGATTATTTTTTTATGAATGGCTTATGTGTAATTACCGCCTTATTCATGGTGAGGTGTGCTTTGTATAAACTGGTGGCAAGCAAAAAGCGTTCTTTGTAGGTACGGGATAGCCCTTCCTTTATCTGCCTTATTTCCGCTTCGGTAAGTGAGGTTCTTTTTTCGTCATCCATGGCGTACGCAATTAAGCTTGTATCAAATTTAAACAAAAGGGGAGGGATTAACAAAAGAAGCCGGCGCTGTTTTCACAAGCCGGCTTCATCTGTATAAATTTATAGCTATTCGCCCCGCTTCAACCCAAATTTCTCAATCTTGCTGTACAAATGGCTTCGCTGGATATCAATATCATCGGCAGTTTTTGATACGTTCCAGTTGTTTTTTTCGAGCTTGAACTTGATGTATTCGCGTTCGGCAAAATCCTTATACTCCTGGAAGTTGGTAAACTGGTCGAAATCTGTTTGTGGTGCAGGTGCTGCGGCCGCTGTTGCAGCAACGGGTGCGCTTGGGTTGGCAAATGCTTTTACGTCGCCATCGGTAATAGTTTTATCGCTCAGGATGATCAGGCGCTCTACCATGTTCCGCAACTCGCGGATGTTACCCGTCCACGGTAAGGCTTTAAGGGCATCCAATGCAGCATCAGAGATCTTTTTGGTTGGCATGCCATACTCGCTGCATATCTCGTCTAAAAACGCCTGGGTAAGCAGGCCTATATCGTCGCGCCGCTCGGTAAGCGGTGGTACGTGTATCAAAATAACGCTGAGGCGGTGGTACAAGTCCATCCGGAAGTTACCGGCTTCAATTTCTTTTAACAAATCTTTATTGGTTGCCGCCACTACGCGCACATCCACATCTATCTCCTTCTCGCCACCTACGCGGGTAATTTTGCTTTCCTGCAGGGCGCGCAGCACTTTTGCCTGTGCGCTCTGGCTCATATCGCCTATCTCATCTAAAAACAGCGTGCCGCCGTTTGCAGATTCGAACTTGCCTATACGTTGTTTAATGGCCGAAGTAAAGGAACCTTTTTCGTGGCCAAATAATTCGCTCTCTATCAGTTCTGACGGGATGGCCGCGCAGTTCACCTCTATGATAGGCCCGTTGCTGCGGTTAGATTTTTCGTGCAGCCAGCGGGCAACCAGCTCTTTACCGCTACCATTTGCACCGGTAACCAGTACGCGGGCATCGGTTGGGCCAACACGCTCTATGGTTTCTTTTATTTTTAAGATGGCCTGCGATTCGCCTAAAATAGGGCGTACTTTGGATACCTTGCGTTTTAATACTTTGGCCTCAACAACCAAACTTCCACGGTCGAGCGCGTTGCGTACGGTGATGAGCAGTCGGTTAAGGTCCGGCGGTTTGGAGATAAAATCGAACGCGCCTTTTTTACTGGCCTCAATAGCGGTTTCTACCGTACCGTGGCCGGATATCATGATAAAAGGCAGGTCGGGTTTTAAGTTCAAACCTTCGGTAAGCACTTCCATGCCATCCATGCGGTTCATTTTTATATCGCACAGTACCAGGTCATAATCGTTTTTGCGGATAAGTTCGAGCCCGTCTACACCGTTGTCTATATCTTCAACAACGTAGTCTTCATATTCTAAGATCTCGCGCAGCGTGTTGCGGATAGACCGCTCATCATCAATTATTAAAATTTTTGCCATGTGTTGTTAAAACGAAAAACAGGTGTATATGTTTGCGGCTAAGATAGAAATTGTATAGAAAAATACACATATTAGATTTGAGGTTTTGATTTTAGATTTAAGATGTGAGACATGAGATTTGAGATGGCCTTAAACTAAATTATAAGACGGCTAAGCAAGTAGACAAATAAACTAATGAACAAGTGAACCAATAAACAAAAAAAACCCGCCCCGAAGGGCAGGTTTTTATACAGCTGCAAACCTGTAAGCCGGGTTCTGTGTTCCCCCGTGAGGGAATTTCTATCATTAATCTGGCCCTGCCGTTGCCGGCAGGTTCAATCAACCTACCCATTCTGACGTCCCCGTAGGGAGGCGGGAGCGAGCAGCTCCGCTTTCAGAACCTATTTGGTTTTTCAACTCCTGAGGTTTACCGCGATTCCGGTCGCCCGGAAAAGCCGTGAGCTCTTACCTCACGTTTTCACCCTTACCCCAGCCGAAACCGGGGCGGTATATTCTCTGTGGCACTTGCTGTCGCCCGCTGCGGGCGCCTTCCCGTTAGGAAGCAGGATGCTCTGTGTTGCCCGGACTTTCCTCCACCCGCTAAGCGCAGGTAGCGATAGAACGTTTTGCACAGCAAATATACTGCGATTTCACCGATTAATGTTGATTACACCGATTTGATTTTAGGATTACACCGATTCATCTGCATCTGAAATCTGCACACCTGCGCATTACTTCGCAAATTCCGGCTTCAAGTATTCCTTCATCGCTTTGCGCATCTTCATCACTTTAGGGGTAGATACAGCTGCAATGTATGGGTTGCTATCGCCGTTGGTACGGTAATAGTCCTGGTGGTATTTTTCGGCAGGGTAAAACACTTTAAAGGGTACAACCTGGGTTACAACAGGGTTGGGGTAATGCTTTGATGCATTCACTTTTTTGATGGTGGTTTCCAGCGTTGCCTTCTCGGCATCATTGCGGTAAAAGGCGATAGAGCGGTAATCGGTACCCACATCCGGCCCCTGCCGGTTTAGCGTAGTTGGGTCGTGTGCGTTCAGGAAAGCCTCGGCAAGCGTAGCGTAACTGATCACCTTTGGGTCGTAGTAAATTTGTACGGTTTCGGCGTGGTTGGTGGTACGGCTGCTAACATCCTCGTAAGTAGGGTTAGCGGTATTGCCGCCTGCATAGCCCGATATTACTTTGTTTACGCCTTTCAGCTCGCTCATGGCTTCCTGCATGGCCCAAAAGCAACCGCCGCCAAAAGTGGCAACCGCTTCGCCTTTGGCTGGTTTTGGCAGTGCCGCCATGCCCTTTGGCTGCCCGTTGGCGCATCCGAGGAATAATATTACGGATGCTGCATATAATGCTAATTTTTTCATGATTCGTTTTTTATACTATTTGTAGTAATAAACGTAAAAACCTTACGGGGAGATGTGAGATATGAGATGTGAGATTTGAGAAATGACATCGCGATGAAATAGTTAGGAAATTCAAAACCGCAAATCCGAATTCCGAAATTATCTATCAACCATTCAACCACTCACTTTACCTTCGCTTTTATCATCCAAAGCAGCTTGTCCAGTCCGTTTAGTTTTATTTCATAGGCGGTACTCATTAGCATACCCAGTTTACCGGGCGGGAAGCCTTTGCGTTGCATCCACTCCAGGTAGCTGATAGGGATATCGCTAATCAGGGTATCCTTATACTTGCCAAAGGGCATCCTCGTCTTTACAATATCCACTAATATTTGCGGGTCGGCATTTACATTTTCCACCCGGTAAATGTAGGAAATTTACCGCCGCGCTACCACATTTTTACCGCTTTGCTTACAGCTAAAAAGCCAACTAAACCAGCCACGATGGCCAATGCCGCTTTCGCACGATTAATATTAGGGATAGGGGGGATGTAGCGTACCCCGTTCTCATCGCTCACTGCGGCATGCCCAACGTAACGGCCTTGCTTGGGGCGCGCAATATCTTCAAACCTGTTGGCTAAAAAGTTAAGCCCGGTTGCCAGTTCGCGGCCGCGCATTACGGGGCCATGTCCGGTAGCGGCTATGCGGGGCTGCAGCGCTGCCAGCTTACGTACCGATTTTGCTGCGGCTATCCAGTCGCTGGTAATATATTTTGGTGGGCCGCTTATTTTTCTGTTATAAAATGCCAGGTTCCAGGCCGATTCTGCCTGTGTGGTAGCGAAAGCATCGCCGGCTATAAGTGTAGTGTTTAGCGGCATAAACAGCGAGATATGCCCGGGTGTATGCCCCGGTGTATGTATCACTTTCCATTCCGGCAATTCGGGAATGCCATCGTACATATCTATTATGCGCAGGTTGCGGCTGATGTTGATAGGTTTTGTAGAAAACAGCACCGAAGCCAAACTCATCAGCCCACCACCGGTTTGCGGGTCGGCAGGAGGGTAGGAAGATTTTCCGGTGAGGTAAGGTGCTTCCATAGGATGCGCATAAACAGGCACATTCCAAATTTTTAATAGTGCACCAAGCGAGCCTGCGTGGTCGGTATGCCCGTGTGTAAGTATAATAGCGGATGGGCGCGTACCGGGGCCAAATAATGTCTCGGCCATGGCAATTATTTTATCTTCCGATCCTTTTATGCCGGTATCTACCAGTACCCAGCCCTTTCCCGCGCCACGGCGGTTGGCTATCATATATACATTTACAAAGATGAGGCGCATGCCCCAAACGCCCTGCGCTACCTGGAAGTATTTAACATTTTTATTAGCAAACATAATTTTTTATAATGGTTGCTTGGATAACAGGCGGGGCGCCCGAATGGTTTTAATTTTTGGGGATTACACCGATTATGAAAAGATTACACGGATCATAAAGAATTTCAAAGATTTTTGAAGAATTCCACCGATTATTATGGGATTCCACCGATTTTCGGACTATTACACAGATTATGCTGCGGCTTCAACACATTTTTTCAGGTCGCGCAATCGTTGCCTTACATTACCGCGTAAATTGTTTTTTATAAAACCGCCTACCAATGTAAAAGGGAACCGAAGCCTGAAATTATATAAAAAAGTGACTTTGGCGGTATCGGGAGTGACGTCCCGGAACGTCCATGAACCGGCAAACGTTTTGAACATATAGGGGCCTTTGGTCATTTTTACGGCGGTGGTCCATGGGCGGCTAAAGGTAACATAACGGGTTTCCATCCCCATGCCATTGTGTGCTACACACCAGGCTTTAACGCCTTTACCGGCTTCGGTTGCGCCGTTAACCAATTCGGCCTGTTTTAAAAAAGTATCCCAGTTAAGCCTTTTGTTGTAGTCCTGGGTATAGTCGAAAATTACGGTGGCTGGTTTATTGATGATGATCTTTTCGGAGAAATGTAAAGATGCCATATAGTGTTATCAGTAAGGGTTATGGTAAAGATAAGAATTTACAGCGGGCTGCAAAAGTGTTCCACATGATTTTTATTGGTTTTCTCCATTTAACATATGTAATTCATAATAAGCTAATTATAACGGTTATATAAATAACAGGGGTGTTCCAAACTGTTTCACTATTTTGCTTAAAATACTGATTATCAACACTAAACAAAAAATGGGTGTTTCACATACAAACCGGAACACTTCGGTATAATCTGTGCATTGGTAATTTGCACATCTGCACATGTAAACCTATCTTGCCCCATAACCCCGATTATTTAAACCTTCATGAGTAAACCCCATTACCCCATACTGGATGGACTACGCGGTACCGCCGCAGTTTTAGTTGTGATATTCCACCTTTTTGAAGCTTATTTTCCCGACTTGACCAAACATCCCATGCACCATGGCTACCTGGCGGTAGACTTTTTTTACCTGTTATCGGGCTTTGTTGTGGGCTACGCATATGACGATCGCTGGGCGAAGGGGATGACGGTAAAGCAATTCTTCAAAATAAGGTTTATACGCCTGCACCCGCTGGTAATTGTGGGCACAATCATCGGCGCCATTTGCTTCTGGTTCGATCCGTATAAGGATATGCAAGTCGTAGATATCGGTAAGTTCGTTACGGTGATATTGTTAGGGTTTACGCTGCTGCCTGCCACTACAGATGTGCGCGGCTGGGGCGAAACCCACCCGCTCGATGGTCCCTGCTGGAGTTTGATGCAGGAGTATATTGCTAATATCCTTTATGCCGTCATCGGGCGTAAACTCAGCAGAAATGCACTTTGGGCAGTGGTTATTGTTAGCGGTATTGTACTTGTCATCGTATCGGTAGACCATGGCGACCTGGGCACCGGCTGGGGGTACATGAAAATAAAATCGGCCTTTATTGCCGATTGGTTCTATGTAAAAGGCTCGGAAGGGTACCCCAATATTTGGGTGGCACCGGTGCGGATGATGTTCCCGTTCTTTGCCGGGCTATTGCTCTTCCGAACGGGTAAGCTGATACGTGTGCCGATGGCTTACATCGTTTGCTCGCTGTTATTGGCTGCGTTATTCTTCTTCCCATACTATAGCTGGAATGGTTACTTCGACGCGCTTTGCATCATTATTTTGTTCACCATCATCGTTGCCGCAGGGGCAGGCGGGCAAATCAGCGGGCGGTGGGCAAAAC
>NZ_CAMLOV010000164.1 GCF_946481715.1 uncultured Mucilaginibacter sp.
ATGATAGATAATTTTGCTTACCTGATAGATACTTACGGCTTTATCCCCAATGGCAACCGCGCTTATTACCTCACCCGTTCGCAGCCGCCCTTCTTCGCTATGATGGTGAATTTGCTGGCCAAAAGCGAGGGCAACGCTATCCTTACTAAATACCAGCCGCAACTGATAAAAGAATATAACTACTGGATGCTTGGCTCTGCCGCTTTAGGCAAAGGCAAAGCCGTACACCGTGCCGTGCGCATGCCCGATGGTACCCTGCTAAACCGCTATTGGGACGAAAGCGACGAGCCGCGCGAGGAATCGTACATAAAAGATGTGGATGCCGCAAAAACCACCAAACAGGCCCTGCCGGTTTTTTACCACCATATCCGCGCAGCAGCAGCTTCGGGATGGGATTTTAGCAGCCGCTGGTTTACCGACCCATCTAAGATCGGCACCATCCAAACTACCGATTTGGTGCCTGTCGACTTAAACTGCCTGATGTACAATATGGAACTCACCATTGCCCGCAGCTACCAGGTAAAAGGCAATATAGCGCAATACAAGCTGTACACCGCAAAAGCTACCGCCCGTAAAAAAGCCATCCTGAAATATTTTTGGGACGAAAAAAACGACTGGTTCGGCGATTATAACTGGACCACCAACCAGGTGAGCGCCATACCAACCCTGGCGGCAGTTTTCCCGCTGGAGTTTAAAATTGCCACACCTTTACAGGCCAAAAAAATCGCCGACGGGTTGAAAGCCAACTTCCTGAAACCGGGCGGCCTGGTTACCACCCTAAACTTTAGCGGCCAGCAATGGGATGCGCCAAACGGCTGGGCACCCCTGCAGTATATGGCTATAGACGGCTTAGAAAACTACAGCTACAATGTACTGGCCAAAGACATAGCCACCCGCTGGATGAACCTCAATATCCGCGTGTTTAAACAAACCGGCAAACTACTGGAGAAATACAACGTAGTAGATACCAGCCTCACCGCCGGCGGCGGCGAATACCCCCTGCAAGACGGCTTCGGCTGGACGAACGGGGTGCTGTTGAAACTGATGAACCGGTATAATTTTGAGGAGAAGAAGGGGGAGTAGGGAGAAGGTAAAAGGCAAAAGGAGAAAGGTAAAAGGAGAAAGGTAAAAGGAGAAAGGTCTTGGCTGCTAACTGAAAACTGCCAACTGATTGATGGCGATGCCTTTGGCCCGGGCTATTCGCTGCAACTCCTCATTTCGTCCCCACTGATAGAAGTGGGGACTTCATTCCGGGGTTTCCGCTGCTATCCCTATCGCTGGGTTGGTGCAGCAAACGGCGGTGGGGGTTACGATTTTTAGCCATCACGTCATTGCGAGGTACGAAGCAACCTCTAGGCAGGACAAGCGGACTTGCAAAATGACCCTGCTTATCGGGAGATTGCTTCGTACCTCATAATGACGTGCGGAGAAATTTCACTGCCAACGGCGGTGGGGACACAGCCTTGCGGGGAAAGGCGGGCGTATTAGTATCGAAAAAAAAGTTGTGGCGACGTCACCACCGCCAACCAAATAGCTATATGATCACTTTAAATAAGTTAAAGATATATAAAAGGTATGGTGGCGACGCGGATCACTTTGCTCGTTTGAACCGTAAAGAAGACCAGGCTGTTATAAGCGATAACGATTGGGGTTTGATAACTGACATGCTCCAGGATATTTATATGATCGAATCTGTTCCGGTATCAAAAACGTTTTTAGCAAATGCAAATAAAAAACAGGTGGATAACTGCGATAACCAGGATACTATTACATTCTTGAAATCTTACAACCCTGCAGGCGTTGCCACCGCCGTCAACCACGATTTTAAAAGTATCGATAGAGCCATCTCAATCGAAAGGAAAATTACTTATGCCGGCATCGCCTGCTTAATCGTAGTGGTACTGTATATACTTTTGGATGACTATGTGGGTAAGGTGTTCGAGGGTTTACATCCATGATATCGATCCAGATCGTCCAATTGCAAATACTTGATCTTTGTAACGCTACCGCTCGCTAAACACAACATGAAAAAAAGAGAAATCCCATTTACAATACTAATTTGCGCACTTATTTTTTCCTGCAGCCCCGCAAGTCAAAAAAATAAAATCAGGCAGAAACACGTGTCGCTAATTTGCCTTACGGAGAACGACACCGTTTATGTTAAAATAATAAACAAAACCGACAGCACCATTTATGTTCCGGAGCAGTATTCCGCAGATTATACAAACAATGACGATACACTACATATTGAAACAACAAATCAGGCTAAATACAGTATCACTTATTATTATAATTACAAAAATGTGTTCCCTTTCGAATTTTATACAACGCGAAAAAATCGATGGCTACAAGCCAGACAAAACAGTGAAAGATCAACAGCAATACACCTATTTTAATCAGTTTAGGGTCGGGCCGTTTTTGCCAATTAAGCCAGATTCATCATACTTTGCAAAACTTGTGTTCAATGTTCCTAAACACACAAATATTATGCAAGCTGTTTATTATAAAAAGCCATTTGTGACCAGGGAGCGTTTAGATAAAGTTGACTATTCCTATGAGGATTTCTTAAAATTCGATAGTATAAATGCTAATTATGTTAATACCCAAATTTTAGTTAGGTATCGATAACATAGCCTTACAGCTGACAAAAAAATGCCCGATCTTCCTTTTTCAGAAAGAATGGAATTAAGAAAAATTTAATCCCTAAAAGCACCGAAAAACCACAGAAAAACGCAGATTTTCGCAGATTTTCACCAACCGCCATTTTACTGTACGAAGTTGTACGAAACTGTACGGATTTGTACGAAACTGTACGAAGTTGTGCGAAACTGTACGAATTCAACAAAATTTTGTACGAACTGTACGAAGTTGTACGTAAAATAAATTTCGTACAGTTTTACCGCCCGCAACTTGCAAAACTGGTTGGCGGGGGCTGTTCGTTTCTTATGGTAACGGGGTGTTACTTTACCGTATAGGTTGCTTTATTTACCCCTACCCCGGTTATTTTCAACGATTTCCAGTTAGTCGGCAGCTTGCTTTTTATTTGTACAATGCCGGTTGGCGTTATATCCAAGCCGCCAAAACCCATCAGCATGGCCTGTATAATACCACCTGCGCCGGTTGCAAAATACGGGTTGGTACCACCCTTGGTCTCTGCTATCACACGGAAGGGCGGGTTAAGGTTTGGCTCATAAGCATCTTTAAACCAGTGGTATGCCTTCTCGCTGTTGCCGAGGCGTGCGTACAATAAGGCAAATACACCCTGCGTCATGGCGGGGGTACCTTCGTTGGGTACCCGGGTTTCGTAGTACTCCAGGTCTTTTTTTATCTGTGCCGGGTCGGTGATGGTTTTTAGCGGGTAGGCCAAAAGGTTCACGTCGGCTTGCTTAATGCCCTCGCCTTTGTAGGTGGCATGTTCCTGAGTTACACCGTTATCCATTTTCAGGATGGGGATGTTATTTGCCACATTCATCCAATCCGGATTCGCATTGATTCCCAGCACCTTAGCAGCAGCGCTGGCATTCTTCAAATTAACCTGTGCGGCGGCATTGGTGAAGGCGTTATTATCAATGTTCTCCGCCCATTCATCGGCAGCAACCACGTTTTTGATATCATAGTGGCCAGGGCCGTTGCGCTCTACACGGCTTGCCCAAAAATCGGCGGTAGCCGACAACAGCGGCCAACCCTTTTCGCGCAGCCATTCTTTATCCTGGGTTACGCAATAGTAATTCCAGGCGGCATTGGCCACATCGGCAGTAATGTGGTGCTCAAAGGGGCCGCTTAGTGCCCAAACAGGTGTTTCTTCTACCCCACTATCGGCACTTTCCCATGGAAACATCGCGCCTTTATAACCATGCGAAAAGGCGTTTTTACGCGCATTTTCCAACCTTTCAAACCTGTATTCCACCATCGATTTGGCTATCTCGGGGTGCAGTACCAGCATCCCCGGGAACATCCAAAGGTCGGTATCCCAAAATACGTGGCCATTATAGCCTAACCCCGAAAGCCCCATTGGCGACGGCGACAAGGCCGTGCCCTCGCGCGAGAAGGAGTATAAATGGTACAGCATGCTGTGCACATCCTGCTGCGCCTGCGGGTCGCCTTCTATCTGTATATCGCTCTTCCAAAGCTCGTCCCAGGCTTGGTTATGGAATTTTATCAGCCTGTCTTTGCCCTCCAATAGGGCGAAGATGGTTAAACGTTCTGCCTCGTTCAGCGGGTCGGCATGGTGCGCCGAGGTGATAGACGAACCTGTAACGCCGTAAGAATACGTTTGACCGGCAGGAATTTGATGGCTAAACTTCATCAGGTGCATGTTGTTATCCCACATCTCGTGTATTACGCGGGGCTCCTTCCCATGCTCCTCATTAAACAAAAATGACGTGGATGCGCAAAGCTGTAGTTTACCGGTAGGGCTTTTCGCCGTAGAGGTTAACAGGCTGATAGTTACGTGCGGGCGGTCGATCTCGTTATAATAATTTTCAACCTGTTTCAGTGCATCCGGCGCTTCCATTACACTAGCAGCGGTGATCTTGATGGGTTTTTTAGCTGTAACAGATACATCCGTCAAAACGGTAAAGGGCAACTGCCTTAGCGAATAGTAGGTGTATTTAATGCTTGCCTTATCGCCATAATCGAAGGTGGTTGTCATGGCGGCATGCTGCATATCCAGTTCCTGTTTAAAATTGCTCACCTTCCCAGCGTCGATGCGTTGGCCATCAACCTCCAGATACATATTAAGCAGGTTAAAGCTATTTAAGAAATTGCTAACCCGGCCGCGGCCATACAGGTCATACGCGCCGGCAAGTACCACATTTTTTACCTTAAAGGGCTCGGGCGAAGAAACAATACCAATCATCCCGTTGGCAACCGTAATGCCGTAATAATTTGCAGGGTCTATTTTATCGGCTTTTATCACCCACGGGCTTTGGGCCATCGACGTAATAGATACCGACAGCATTGCAAACAGGGTGAATAGCGTAATTTTTCTCATAAAATGGATGCTATTTTATCTTTAATTGCAATTTTTCGTTTACTAATTGCCCAATTTTGCGCCCCTGCATATTGCCTACATCACAAGCTATTTTGTAATGAATACCACCATAAACGCGGGACATGGCCGCTTCCTCGGCAGCTTCCCTAAACGATTTAAACTTGCGTGGCGCTATCCCAAATTCAGACTCTGACGAATCGGTATAGGCTATATTATCGCCAAAATCATGTGTTAATACCTCGGCCGCGGCAGCAGAGATCACAGCGTGGCCGCTAATATATTCGGGGAACGGAGGGGTTTGAATATACGGGCGCCAGTCGGCATCTAAAACCTTGGTGATCACTGTTTCGGGCCTAACGCTGTTCGCCCTATATTTTACGTACCAGCAGTTGATAAAGGCATCAAAAAGGGCGATAGAAGTCTCCGTATAAGCCGCTACTGTTGTACCAAAATCAGCCTTTTTAATTGCAGAGCCTGCCCCGGCGATGTTCATCCAGTGGCCGCCCGGCGAGAATTTTTTGGTACCGAACGATGCATGCCCTATTACGTTTAGCTTAAAGGCGTTATCATCCCAAAAATCTGCTATGTGTTTTTGCTCTTTGTTGAGGCTGTCTACCAATGTTTTCACTTCGATAACGCTCTTATAAAAAACGCTGTTTTTATCCGTCATATTATATGCAGGTGGCTCAGGCGCGGGTATTTGCGATGCAGAATCTAACACCATTGGGCGTATCTCACCCCAGTGCGGCTCCAGGGCCTGCGCATACATCGGTGGTGTTGGTATCCAGCGGCCATCTGTGCGCTTTACAGTGTATTTACTTGCCGAACGGGTTTGGGCGTAGTGGTCTTTTTTGCTCCATTTTAGAATATATTTGGCAACGGTATCTGAATAGGCAACCGAATTTTCAAACACATCAGAGGGCATACCGGCATCTTTAGCCTTTTCCTTAAGCTCCTCTACATAGGTTGACATGCTTCCCTCGGGAAAAGTAACCGCGTTACCTACAAAGCAGAAGGATAATAATGATGCAAACTGGAAGTCGATCTCGGTATCTTTAGGTGGGGTTGGCGCCGCGGGCAGATGCTTTATTTGGCCGGAGAGCGAACGAAAGTGCTTGGGATCACCGGCAGCAATTACCTGGTACGCAGCAATGTTTGCATACACATAATTACGTGATGCAATAACCGGCGGGAAGTTATTCTCGAGGACGATGTCGTTCAATTTTTTCACTGTAGTTCGGTACAGTTCGGGGTCGTGTGTAACTTTTTGATAATCAGATTTTTTGCAGGATGAAATAGTTAAAACTACACCGGCGAGCAGTAACATGTAGCGGTTCATAATTATGTATTGGTTAAAGAAACACAGCAGCATTTAAGCAGCGGGTTTATTGGGATTTTTCTTTGTTTACAGGCTAATATAGCGTTTTTATAGTAATTGGCAGGCATAAATTCAGTTTGATTTTAACACCCTGAATTAGTTACTTTTGCATCGCAAAAAGCGCTTCTGCCTTTTAAATTATTTGTCTTGTTATCCATCTTTATGAAGAAACCGGCTCTATTAGTACTCGGCCTATTGTTATTGGCATTCATCAGTATCTACTTTATAATACCGCAAAACATTACAGCTACCAGCACCGTAACTGTTGACGCTACCGATGGCAATGTATTTAAATTCCTTATTAAAAAAGAGGCTTGGCCTAAATGGTGGCCCGGTACGCATAACCGTAAAGACAGCAGCTCTTTTGCTTACAATGGTGTAATGTACACGATAAAAAAAGATGCCAACAGCTATATAGAAGTAAACATTAACACCGGCAAATTAGAATTGGACAGCAAGATAAATTACCTTGCAACAGAGGATGGTGCTACCGATGTGAGGTGGGATGCCGTTAAACAAAGCAGCCTTAACCCCTTTGCGCGTATTGCTGAATTTGTACGGATAAAAGCTGAGCAAAAGGATATGGACAGCGTGTTAACCCAATTTAAACAATTTATTCAAAAAGACATAAACGTTTACGGGCTGCGCATAAAAATAGATAAGGTGAAAGACGGTGTGATGCTTGCCACCAACACCGTAACCAAAACACCACCTACGGACGGCGCGGTATATAGCATGATCGCTGATCTGCGCAAACAAATAGCTGCACAAAATGCTACAGAAACCAATAAACCGATGCTGAACGTTACCCAAGTTGACAATAGCGAATACCATGTTATGGTTGCCATACCGGTTAATAAGGAAATAAAGCCGGGAGTAAATTCGGTTATTAATAAAATGGTAGTAGGCGGTAATATACTCCAAACCGAGGTAAAAGGCGGGCGAAAAACCATTGATAATGCGTTTGTACAATTACAAAATTTCCGTAAAGACTATAAACTTACCGGCGTTGCCATGCCTTTTGAACTGATGGTAACCGATAGGAGCATTGAAAAAGACACCAGCAAGTGGGTTACAAAACTATATTGGCCAATACTTTAGCGTGCTTATTTGGTTATCAATAAGAGCTTACCTTCGTAAGTAACCACGATATACCCCTCACCTGCCGCCGTTTTGATCAATTGCGGGCCTGCCATCTCCTGAAAATTGAATAGCGGGTTTACCCAATACTCGGGCAGCGAGAGCTGTTTGGTTTGCTTATTATAGCGCATAGCAACGATACCTAATGCATCATATTTTCCTTCGTAAGGTACCACTCCCCAAAAGTTTCCATTGAGTAAAACATCGCCTTGTTTATTATTTAGCGCGGTAATAGAACGTATGGGTGCTTGCTGGTACAGGTAGGGTAGTTCGGTTGCAGTTTTAGCGTTTAGTATGTCGCTGATAAAAATACTTTTAAACTGATTGGCTACCAATCGTTTATCATCTATTAGTTTATCCTGAAAAATCTCCCCGGTCGTTTTATCGGCCATTTTCTGAAAGCTCAGGAACTCCTTCTTCAAATAAGGCAACTCCTGCTCCAAATCATTCTTGGGACGGAACGGGTAATATTTCCCTTTATAAAAGTACGATAAAACCAGGTCGTTTTTCCCGTCGTCGTCTAAATCCTGATTGTAGGCGTATAACGGTTGCGTAGCTGCAACGTTGTATTTGCTGTTGTCGCCCCAATTGCCCGCTAACAGGTCGGCTTTGCCGTCGCCATCTAAATCAGCCACCGTTGCAGATTGCCACCAGCCGTTGGCATCATCCAACAAAGGCGATGAAAACTTAACCAGTTTTTTGTTCATGTTAAGGAATATCTGCACTGGTGCCCATTCTGATGAAACTACAATATCGCTGTTGCCATTATGGTCGATATCGGCTGCCGAGATATTGGTGATGTAAGGTATACCAGTTAGCTGTTTATAAGCATTTTGGGCCGCAGTTACAAAAGCTCCGCCGCCTTTATTAAGCAGTACAAGCCCATTTGCCGGTGTGGTATAATCCACAAAAGATACAGCAGCGCTAAAAAACACATCTGTTAAGCCGTCACCATTAAAATCGTACAAAAATAGTTTGGCTACCGCCGCGTCCGGTTTTGGCAATGCCTTATATTCGAATTTATAATTGCCTTTGTTGATATACAAACGCGGCCCCACGCGTTTATCGGGTTCCGCAAACGGATTGCTGGCACTCATTACTACCAAGTCGGGGAGCCCATCGTCATTTACATCTGCCCATTGTGCTTCGGTGTCGCCGTAACTTTTAAATGCGGTGAATGCTTCCACCGCTATTTTAGTAAAGCCGATACCTTTGTTCCCTGCCAAGATATATTTTTCCTCTCCGGGAATCCCGCCTACATAAATGTCATCCAGCCCATCTTTATTGGCATCACCCACTGCAACCGGTGGGGTGTGGGGCAAATAGGTATGCGGAAGCAAGTTGTAGTAATTAAAATCGGGCGTATCGTATTGTTGCAAAGTAGCAAGGATACCGGCCTTTACCTGTACAGATGTAAACTGCGCACCACCTTTTATAAAATTGTCAACCAGCGCTACCATATCAGTTGTGGTTTGCGTTTGGCTCTTGTTATAAGTAACAAGCGTTTTTTTGTTCGGGCTGAAATTTTTTATTACCTGGTACGAATTATCCGGCCAAACCACCATCAGTTCAAGAGGCTTATCGCCAGGCAAAAACGTAAAGGTGAGGTTATTATTTTGCGTACTTTCATAAGCGGTGCTGGTCTGTATTTCCTGGTGATCTATCTCTTTTGCCGAACGCAGGAAGAACCTTGTACCAATGCCGTCACGGTTTAATCCGGCATATTTCACGCTGAAATTGAGATACGAAGGTTTGGCATCCTTTGCTTTTTCCATCGTCATGTTTTGGTAAATGAAAGCATGGGCATCCATGTTATTGGTGACCATATCCAGGTCGCCATCGTTATCCAGGTCAATAGCAACGGCCCCTGCAGATACTGAAGTATCCCGCATGTCGTTGCCTTCGGATATATCGGTAAATTTCAGTTTGTCGCCGCCATGGTACAGGTAATTATGCACCTGCCCATCGGGCATCAGGTTTATTTTCTCCTTATCGAAAAACCGGCTGGTTTTAAAATCTTTTATCACATTAGGGTCGCCGAGGTATTTCAAGTAATCCATATCGTTTAGGCGCTTTTTGATGCCGTTACTAAAGAAAATATCCTTGTGCCCATCCATATCAAAATCCTGCACCAAAGGCGACCAGGTCCAGTCTGTTGCCGACATACCCGAGTACAGACTTACATCTACAAATTTATTACCGTTGCCAACGTTTAGCTGCAGGCTATTTTTTGAATATTGATAGTAATACCCGGCATTCACCTCCTGGTTGTAAATATCCAGCGGTTCATCGTTGATAGTTGATTTAAGCACTTTCATCTCCTCGGGAAGCATATCGGTGCTTATTACATCCAAATGCCCATCCTTATTTACATCGCTAATGGCGTTCCCCATCGAAAACAAGCTGGTATGCCCGAACGCGCTTTTGAGTTCTTCTTTAAAAGTGCCGTTTCGTTGGTTTACGTAGTAGTAATCCTGCTCAAAAAAATCGTTGCTTATGTATATATCATCCCATCCGTCGTTATTCAGGTCGCCTATACTTAGCCCCAGCCCGTAACCTATTGGCGCCGAATAAATACCCGACCCTTGTGTAACATCAGTAAATTTTCCGTTATTATTTTTAAATAAATGGTCGCCTGCATCATGGCTGTATTTAAAGCGCTGTGTACTGTCGCCATAAGTGTCGTTACTATGCACAGATGAAGTGAGCAGCAACATATCCAAGTCGCCGTCTTTATCGTAATCGAAAAAACTTGCCTGTGTAGAGAAGCCGGCAAAATCGAGCCCGTACCTGGCTGCAGATTCTGTAAAAGTTAAGTCGCCGTTGTTGATATAAAGCTGGTTTTTGCCTTTAAACCCCTTAAAATTTGATACGACGCAAACGTAAATATCCTTTAGCCCGTCGCCATTTATATCTACTACGGTAACGCCGGTCTTCCAATTGCCGGCGCCCTTTAGCCCGGCTTTTGTGGTAATATCTTCAAACGCTAAGTGGCCTTTATTAAGGTATAATTTATTTTCGCCCTGGTTAGATGTGAAATAAAGGTCTTCCAGCCCGTCGTTATTAAAGTCGGCAGAGGCAACGCCGGCACCATTATAAAAATAAAGGTAATCAAGAATGTTAACCGAATCTGTTACGATGTTATGGTTTATAAAGTCGACGTGGCTGTCTTCTGTTGCCACCAGCTTAAAAATACCATCACCAGCTTTCTTTTTTTCGCAGGAATTGAAAAAAGCAAGGCAAGCCACTATTGCGCAGCAAGCCGCCACGATAGATTTTATAGCAATGCCCGATTGATTAGGTAAGCGTTTTGCGCGCTTTGCTTTTTTCATTTTATAAATATTCCGGGTTATCCACCGTCAGTTCACTCACCTTATCTCCTGTATTGAGCGTGCTTGCGGGCTCAAACAACATTACATGTACTTCTTCGGCAGCCACCGGCTTGTGTTCGGTGCCTTTGGGGATGATAATAAAATCTCCCTCTTTTAGCCCCACAACTTTATCGCTCAGGTGCATTTCAAACGCGCCGCTTACCACCAAAAACATTTCATCCTCGTTATCGTGCTTATGCCAAACAAACTCGCCTGCAAATTTCACCAGTTTTACATGCTGGCCGTTCAGTTCGCCCACAATTTTGGGGCTCCAGTGAGCAGTAAATTGCGAAAGCTTATCGTTAATGTTTACCTTTTGTACGCTCATAACATGCCGCTAACACTTAATGCAATTTATATGCTTTAAGTTTATCATCGTTCAATCCAAATAAAAAGTATTTTTCGCCCCTGCTATTTTTTATCATCAGCGATGAGCGTATTTGCCCGGTTAGGTTTATACCGCTTTGTGCAGGCGAAATATACATAAATCCGCTTTTAGAATACTTATAAATTTGCCCATGGCTGGCATCTAAACGTCCAACTTCGGGCTTAAAGCCGTAAAAGTTACCGCCTACGATGATAGATGACACACCGCCATTATCCAGATCATCGCATAATATGGTATTCACGCTTGATAGTTGTGCGTTATACGGCAAAGCCTGTACTGTAAATTTGCCCCCCTCATTGATGAATACAGCGGAAGCAAGGTAATTCATCTCATGCATTTCTGCCCCTTCCAATTGGTCGTCGGGGAAGATTTCGTTAAATGGTTTTCCGGCGTAATCGTCATACTTCAGGTATTTCTTTTTAAGAATAGGCATCTGCCCAACCAGGTCGGGCTTCATGTGGAACACGTAGGGCACATGGTCGGTTTTATACATCGATGTAACACATTCCTTAGTGCCGTTCTTGTCGAAATCCTTAATGTATATTTTCATCGGCTCCTCAAAGGATGCCCTGAATTTTATATTAAGGCCAATATTACCGGCAATAATATCTTGTTTGCCATCGCCGTTTACATCAGCAATTTGCAATGCGCTCCACCAGCCTTTGTACTTATTCAGTTGCTTGTCTTCGGCGAATTTGCCCATATTGTTCTTAAATATCCTAATGCCCATCCAGTTACCCGCTACCACTAAGTCGGGGTAGCCGTTGCCATCTATATCTGCCCATTGTGCCGAAGTAACCATGCCAAGTTTGGTATCGGCACCTAAAATCTGTGCTGATACATCGGTAAAGCGTCCATCGCCATTGT
>NZ_CAMLOV010000165.1 GCF_946481715.1 uncultured Mucilaginibacter sp.
TCTCATGGGGGAATCCAATCATCAACTCATTCAGTTCCTCCCTGCCCTGCAATAAGGCATGAGCCACAGGCTGCAATAAAGCAGGCATATCGGGCAGTGAGCCGCGCAGCCAAACTTCGGGTTGTTTGCTCATTAGGCTATGGTTTGGTGGCCAGCCGGGCCTTCACGTCATCGTGGTTAAGGGTTTGCGGCAAACCGTAAATTTCTTTAGCGCGGCCTTTTGGGTTGTCTGTCCAAAGCCAGCTGGTCCAGGTCATAAACCAAAGCCACTTTGGCTGGGCTTTAAGTACCTGCGGGTTAGGCATTTCGCCGTTTTCGGTAAGTGCTATTGGCTTTCCGTTTGCAAGGGCAAGCAGTTCGTTATAATCGCTTTGTTCGTAATCAAAATGATAAACGTCGGTGCCTAAAATGTCTACGTATTGCGCGCCGGGGTAATAATCTTTATAGTGGTATGCCTCATCCTCCGGAATATCCCGCAGGCTATTGGCACCCCAAACCCATATCAGGTTATTGAGGTGGTGGTAGTTGGTGTACCGGTCATACATCATCTTATATAGTTTGGCAATACCATCCGGGCCTTTTTTATTGCCCCACCAAAACCACACGCCGTTCATTTCGTGGTATGGCCGCCAAAGCACCGGCACCTTTGCATCCTGTAGCTGCTTTAAATAACCCGCAATAACATCTATCTGCGCTACCCATTTTTTATTGAGGGCAGTGCCAGGCGTGATCAGTTCCGCCCATTGTTCGGGCGTTAGCTTTCCCTGTACGCTTTCTTTCCAGCCATAAGGCGGGTTGTCTATAGGGCGGCCCTGGTGCCACATTAGCGAAACCAAATAACCCTCACGCGATTTTTTGATCGATTCGTTTACGATGTTCTGTCCCAGGTCTTTATCTCCCCATAAAATAAAATCGGTACCCCAAAGCGCCGGGTATTTGCCGGTAATGGCCTTTGCCGAATCGGAGAAGACGTTCAAATCGCTATTGTAGTTGTGCTGGCCGCTGAGGATATGCTTGCCATTTATTTCGTACAGGTAGGCTAGCAGGTCCGTAGCCTCTTTACTTGCGTTTTTGTTTACAGGTTTAAATGTTTGCGCCATAGGGCTGCAGGCCACCAGCAGTAAAATGGGTACGATGAATGTTATCTTTCTCATGCGTTTTATCGGGATTCCATCCGGCAATAAGGGTTTTAAAAGAATATAGAATTGTGGTATAGCTATTGCTATATGCAACCAAATCTAATATTATAATTTCATCCGATGATAAAGTTCAACTTAAAAAAATTCTCACTGTTACCTGCTCTGCTCCTATGCACCGTTTTATTGCTGGTGTGCCAAAGCTGTAAAAAAAGCCGGTCGGACCTGGGCGCCGTCCTTTACAAAAAAACAAAAAACAAGGTTTTTAAAGATGCCACCCCCGAAGGGCTTGCCGAAGTATTTAAAACCGTTTTGGCCGAAGAGCGTAAAAACATGACTAACCCCAACCTCATTACTGCTTACTATGAGCAAAACGACTATGACCCTGCGTTTGTAATGGATCATATCTTTAACGGCGATGTTGATTTGACTGCCAACTACTTTGAGAAGGTTAACCAACATGGTCTGGATCCTAAGATGTTCAATGCCGATAAGATAAAGGCCCTGGTGGATAAATTCCAGGACAAGAAGGCCATCAAAAACATCAACGAAGCTTACCGCGATATCGCCCTGCTGGAGATCACCACCGCAAACTCGCTTATTAATTACTCCAATGCTTTGCAGTACGGCATGCTAAGCCCGCGTAAAATATACCAGCGTTACTTTACCGAAACCAAAAGGCCGGATAGCGCGGGCATGTCGAAGATATTTTATATCACTAACATGAAGGCTTATTTGGATAGTATTCAGCCTAAAGACCCGCAATACCTCGCCCTGCAAAAAGCTTTAATGGATGGCAGCACCGCACCGGGTATGAGCAAAGAAGAAACCACCCGTTACCTGGTATCGAACATGGAGCGCCTGCGTTGGAAGAACAAACCAAGCCAGGCAAAATACGTGATCGTTAATATTCCCGATTACCGCTTGGATGTGATGGAAAACGGCCAATCTATCCTGAATATGAAGGTGTGCGTTGGCGAGGGCCGTAATAAAGACCGAGAGAACTCTTTGGTTGATTATGACGAAAGCGATAAAATAGACCGCCCATTCAGCCGCGAAACACCACAACTGAACAGTATGATACACAGCGTACAGGTAAACCCTGTTTGGAACATCCCGGAAAGCATAGCAAGTAAAGAAATAATGGTAGAGGCCGCCAAAGACCCATATTATCTTGACAATAAAAATATAGATGTGTACGAGGGTGGTAAAAAGATAGAGGACCCGGAAACGATCGACTGGGCATCGGCGCCAAAAGATAAATACGAATTTAAACAACGCCCCGGCGATGATAACGCGTTAGGCAAGATCAAATTCCTGTTTAATAACAAAAGCAGCGTTTATTTGCACGATACCCCTGCTAAAGAACCGTTTAACTGGGCTATGCGTGCCGTAAGCCACGGCTGCATCCGCTTAGGCGACCCGCAAGGGCTGGCAAAAGTATTATTTGGCGAAGGCGCTACTTTTCAAAAAATTTCACAGGATATGAGCCAGGATAACCCGGACCCGACCACCATAGCCCTGCCAACAAAAATGCCTGTATATATTACTTACGTAACCTGCTGGGCAGATAGCAACGGTGTTATCCAGTTCCGCCCGGATGTTTATGGGTTGGATATTGTACTGTACGGCCACCTGCAACGCTTTTTAGCAAGTACAGATCAGTTAGCTAAGTTATAAGCACCGATTTCACAGATTTAGAGGCGGATTACACCGATTGATTGATTATACCAATAGGAGCATCCACGGCAGGAATCAAACCAATCTATGCAAAGAAAATCGGTGAAATCACTCGTTATAATCGGTGAAATCCAAATAAATAATAAAGCCCGGTACCATTACTGATACCGGGCTTCCTGTTTATAATTGGTTAGTATTAAAGGCTTGCAATACGGCTCGAATCTACTTTCGCAGTATCGGTACCGGCGGGCATCAGGTAGTTTAGCGGTGCAGTTTCATCTAAAAACTTAGAGGTGTAATTACTGCTATTGCCGTTGATAAACAGCATCGAATGCCCTTTAATGGTATTGATAACCAAGTCTGCCACCGCCGGGTTTACCGCCGGGCAGCCAAAGCTGCGGCCTAAACGGCCGATAGCGTTAATAGTACCCTGGCTTACATAATCTGCAGCGTGTACTACAATACCACGTGCTAAAGCACCGCTGTTAATGCCCTGGTCTAAACCGTTTAAACGTAACGAACGGCCGTGTTTCCCTATGTAAACATCGTCGGTTAAGTAAAAACCAAGGCTGCTTTGATGCGACTCGTTATTGTTAGAGAACGCTGTTGCCATATCATTACCGCTGCCTTGTCCGTGAGCCACCAGTGTGTTCAGCAACAAGGCTTTGTTAGCCACGTCGATTATCCACATACGTTTTTCGCGGCTCGATTTGTTGAAATCGATCACGGTAATTACATTGCTGTTTTTTGGCAGTTTATTAGCCAGTTTCAGGTTTAAATAGCCGGTGATAGCTTTCTGAAAAACAGCTGCATCCATACCCGATTGTTGTAACCGGGCAGTTTGGTAAATATCGTTTACGTATTGTGCAAAGTATTCTTTTGCACCTACAGTAGCCGTTTTTACTTCAATATTTTTTGTTGCGCCAGAAGGTTTCCAACTGATTACAGTTGCAGAAAATAACAATAGAGCGCAAATAGTCCACCAGATGTGTTTTTTCATAATTTATTCGGTTTAATCCAATAATTTAATCAATTCAGGGAACGCAGGAGCAGGATTTGTTGGTTTACAAATTGTGATTTGTTAGAACAAATATACGCAATTTCGTTAAAAAAATTGTCATAACAAAGCAATCGTATACTTTAATGAAATTTACTTGCTGTAAAGTTAAATAATTCCCTTTAAAACAAGCAAAGCCTCATTTGCCCATTGCTAAACAATAAGGCTAATGAGGCTTTTGTATACGTGGTTAACCGCGCTTTGTTGTTTATTTATTCCAAACAACTTTTTCTTCTATCGGGGTTTTGCGTACGCCGGCAGGCTGGGTTTCGGTGTAACCTAAATAGATAACGCCTAAAACGCTATCCTCCGGGCCAAGCCCAAAATGCTCGGCAAACGCAGGTTTTAAAGCCATGCCCCCGGTACTCCAAAATGCGCCGATGTTTAAAGCAGTAGCGCCTAAAAGCATATTTTGTACTGCACAAGAGCTGGCAATCACTTCTTCAAACTTCGGTATCTTTGGCAGGTCGCCGCGTTTTTGGTAGGCTATAACTACGTGCGATGTATTGTTACCCTGGCTGCTTAAATTAGCAAAGGTAGTAGCGTTAAAAGTTTCTTCGGTAGTGCCGGCCTTGTATATTTCGGCATGCTGGGCGCAGTATTTTAAAGGCTCTTCAAAAACAATAAAACGCCATGGCTCGGTTAGGCCATGGGTAGGCGCCCAGTCGGCAAGCTCTAATATAGAGGCCACGTGGCCGTTTGGTATTTTATTGCCGTTCATTGTCGACGGCTTGATGGTGCGGCGTGCCTTTATATTATTGGCAACGGTTGCGAAAGTAGTTTCCATAGATGTATTGAGCTTTTTGGACTGAAGGGCAAAAGTAGTAAAACCCATGTAGATTTATCAAATTTAAAAAGTTGACAAATCTTTAGCCGCCTTTAGCCCTTATCACCATTTAATCCGATAAAATTTTTACCTTTCACCCAATGCCGTGTAGCGGCATCATCTGTTTATGAATAACTGGGTAAAAAATTATAGTAGTATCATTTGGTTGCTTGCGGGTATTATTGCCGGCACTATTGTAGGCGTTTTATTAGGCAAAGATGCGGAGGTGTTAAAGCCTATCGGCGATATTTTCCTCAACCTGCTGTTTGTTGCTGTAATACCGCTGGTCTTTTTCGCTATAGCATCTGCTATTGCCAATTTGCAGGGTACCCAAAAGCTAAGCCGCATCATGGGCATCATGACGGCCGTTTTCCTGGGAATGGTGCTTGTTGCCGCGCTGTTAACCATTACGGCTTTATGGATATTGCCGCTGGATAACAGCATGGCCGCCGCAGCGGCAGATGTTTCGCAAGAAGCCGGTAAAAAATTCTCCGGCGATTCCATCGTACAGCTTTTTACTACCAGCGAGTTTTTCAATCTCCTCTCCCGCAAAAACATGCTCGCCATGATCATCTTTGCCATACTGGTGGGCTTCGGTGCCTTACGGGCAGGTGAAAAAGGCAAGGCTTTCAGCGATTTTTTAAATGCGGGCAACGAGGCATTCAAACAGGTTTTCATTATTATTATGAAGGCAGGGCCAATTGGGCTTGGTGCTTACTTTGCCTACCAGGTAGCCGAGTTTGGCCCGGCATTATTTGGCACATACGCACATACATTGGGCATTGGGTACGGCGTAAGCCTGTTTTACTACGCCATATTTTACAGCCTGTACGCGTTTATTGCGGGCGGCGCAAAAGGCATCCGCAGGTTTTGGCGAAACAATATTATCCCATCGGCAACAGCGGTGGCTACCTGCAGCAGCATTGCTACCATACCGGCAAACCTTGATGCTGCCAAAAAAATGGGCGTGAGTACGGTTATAGCCGGCATCACCATTCCATTGGGCGGGCCGCTGCACAAAGATGGCTCCAGCATCTCCTCTATCTTAAAAATGGCGGTGGTGTTTGCCATGTTCGGTAAAGGGTTTGATAGTGCGGGCGTTATTGCGCTTGCCCTGGGCATGACGGTTTTGGTAAGCATAGTAGAAGGCGGCATCCCCAACGGCGGCTACATTGGCGAATTGTTGTTTATATCCGCCTACGGTTTCCCGCCCGAAGCACTCCCTCCTGCCATCATTATAGGTACACTAATAGACCCCGTAGCCACCCTTTTAAACGCCACCGGGGATAATGTTGCGGCCATGCTTATTAACCGCTTTGCGGAGGGGAAATTGGTGGCAGAGGAAACCTGATGATACCAACGCTGCCCCTACCTTAACAAGGTGATAAAGGACGACTCATTAACTTTTTTGTGATAATACTCATCAAAGCCTTCAAATACCCAGTAATAGGTTCCGGCTGGTGCCTGGTGGCCGTTGTAAGTGCCATCCCAAAATTGTGTTGAATTAGTTGTACGGAACATGAGCCCCCCGTTGCGGTTGTACACCTTCAAACCGTTAAATGATATATACCCCTCCAAAGCAATACGGAACTGATCGTTGATACCATCGCCATTTGGCGTAAAAGTATTTGGAACGGTTAGGGTAAAGGGTTTGGGGGGCTGCACGGTAACCGTTACCGGCTGCACGTTTACACATCCCTCAGCGCTTTCTGCTTTTATAAAGTATGTCCCGCTCCTGTCAAGCGCTTTAAAATTTGCAAGCGGTATGGTTGTGCCCGCATCGATATAATAGCCATAGGCTACCCCCTGCTCCGGTGTAAAGGACTTTGACAGATCTACCGTTTCGGGATAAACCGCTGTGGGCGGGTTAATAATATTAAGCTCCGGCAAGCCGAAGGTAATTTTTACGGGCAGTAGATTGCTGCATCCGCCGGCATTTGTGGCCCTGATATAATAAAGCCCGCTTTGAGTGATATCATAGGGTGAAGACAAAAGCTCAAACGCCTCTGTCAGGTATTCAAATTTTAACCCGGGGCTGCTTCCTGCAGTAACGGATGCCTGTGTAAGATCAACAGCGGAGCCAGGGCAACCTATTATTTCTTGTTTTGCAACAAATTTATATTCGCTGTTGCTGGCGTGTACTGTAGTGTAAAGCGTATCGGGGCAGCCTACGCCGTTATATGGTGTTACAGTAACCGCCAATTGTGTAAGGTTGGGCGGTGGCGGGATGGTAAGGTTTTGTCCGGTATGCAGCAAAGTTTTAAAATCCGACGTGTACCAGGAGTAGCTTGCAAACCCCGGAGGTGCAGATAAAGTAATAGCGGCCTGTTCGGGGCAGTAATAATTACCTTTTATGGGTTCTCCTATATCTTCATGTACATCAATATAGGCATAACCAAAGTGATGCTTAAAAGGGCAATGGTTCACCGTGAACTCCAGCCTGATATCTTTATTATTGAGCCCTTTAAGGTTAATGCTTGCAGATGCCCAGTCTTTTACCACCACGCTGTCGTTAGCGAATTTAAAGCCCGGCAGGTTTGTTAAAAAAGCGAAATCGAAGGAAGGGCAATTGATGTACTTCTCGTCGGTAACGTTGTATATTTTAACCGTGAACCGCGGCTGTTGCTTCGGTTCGTGGCCGGGACTAACCAAAACCACAGCATAATCAAAAATAATGCTGTTTATGCCGCTTGGCGGCACCGTAAACCTATACGACATCTGCTGTACGCCGTTGCCAAATACAGTATTACCCAACATTACGCTATACTTGCCCCCGTTTGGCGAAAAGACGGAAAACTTGCCGTACTCGTCTTTCCTGCCCGACTTATCATTCTCCAGCATCGTAAAGCTGCCCGGCACGGCAAAAGAATCGTAGATGGTCATATCGCCACTAACCGCTATGCTGCCAACTCCAAAATCCCAGTTATCAAAGTTCCCTTTCTCAAAGCCGATGTTTTCCTGCGCAAAAGCCTGCGCTGATGCAAATAGTATAATTGCAAAAAGGCGAATGATAAGCGCACAGGTTTTATTGATCATTTTTGCAAATACAGAGATACCTAATTAACAGCAAAATTGGTTTGAAAACGCTGGTTATAAACCAACTCCGGAAATTTACCTAATAATATCGAATATTTTATGTGATCGTTGCTCAAACCGTTGGATTGATTCAGCCGGATATCAGCAGGGACTGTCCTCACCAAGCCATCAATGTTATTAAGTTTAAGGTAAGGAAAAGCCGTAATTTAATTTCACTCAAATGGTGTGCATCGCCACATTGCATATCAAAGCATCCCTTTAGCAATTTTCCCCAACTGTTTCAATTTACCGTCGATAATACCGGTCCACCGCTGGCCGTAGTTTAGCCGCATGCAGTTATTAAACTGGTTTTGCAGGGAAAACATCCGGCCGGGAGCTATGCTGATCTGCTGGCGGATGGCCCTGTCGTACAATTTGGCCGTATCTATCCGCATATCCAGTTCTACCCAAAGCATAAACCCGCCCTGCGGCCGGCTGATCTTAGTACCTTCCGGAAAATATTCTGCAATGGCCCGCGTAAACTGCAGACAGTTGGCCTGCAATTCGCTTCGTAATTTACGCAGGTGATGTTCGTACCTCCCTTTCTCCAGGAAGTTAGCAACCGCCTCCTGGGTAATGGCCGTTGATGAAAAAGAATGGATGAGCTTTTGCTGGATAAGCTTCTCTTTAAATTTACCGGGAGCTACCCAACCTACGCGGTAACCGGGGGCCAGCGTTTTAGAAACAGAACCGCCCCATAATACCAACCCTTCCTCATCAAAGGCTTTGCATGGCTTGGGCCGGCTGGTGCCGAAGTAGATGTCGCCATACAGGTCGTCCTCTATCAGCGGGATACCCCATTCGGCCAGCATCCTTACCACTTCTTTTTTATGTTCTTCGGGCATACAGCTCCCCAGCGGGTTACTGAAGTTGGACACCAGGATGCATACTTTAATTTGGGGTAATACTTTTTTTAATGCATCCAATTCAATGCCCGTAACCGGGTGGGTAGGCAATTCTATAACGTTTAAGCCCAGGTTTTTTGCCAGCTGTAGTATGCCAAAGTAAACCGGGCTTTCTACGGCTATGGTATCGTCCTTCTGCGTAAGTGCCATCAACCCGAACGAGATGGCATTCATGGCGCCGGCTGTGGTTACAATATCCTCACCACTCAGGCTGCCGTTCCAGGTGTAAGTTAGCCGGGCAATGTTATTGCGTAGTTTTAAATTGCCCTGTATGGTTTCGTATTGGGTACCTCCGCCATCTAAATTACGCATGGCGTTCACCAATTCCTTGTTAAGCTTAGCTATGGGCAGCAGTGCATTTTCCGGCACGCCTAAAGAGAACCTGGTAATGCTTTTATTATCCAATGCCGAGTACATTTTTGTGATCAGTGCCTCTACGCATTCGGGTTCCTCCCCTCCCATTGGTTTACTTACCGAGGGGACAGATAAATAAGCCGGCTTATAATTAACGTAATAGCCGGATTGCGGGCGGGATGCGATCAGCCCCCTACCTTCCAGCTCCAGGTAGGCTTGTACGGCGGTAGTCATGCTTACGCCATGCTCCTTGTGCAGCATGCGTAAAGAGGGCATCTTATCACCTGTTTTTAATGTGCCGTTTTTTATCTGATCTTCTAAACCGGCGGCTATCTTTTGATAGAGGATTTCTTTCATCTTCTAACTGTACTCTACAAAATTGCATAAATTGTATCTGTAATCATGCCTTTTTTCTGCATTATTTTGCTTTATGATTTTTATCAGGTATTTGAACGGTATTAAAAACTTGTTGCCCTATGTTGCCTTATTGGTTGTTTGCATTATTTGGGGAACGGCCTATTTCGCTATCCGCATTGGCGTGGAAACTATTCCACCTTTCTTGTTTTCGGCCATCCGCCAGCTAATTGCCGGAGGGGTATTACTGGCCGGGCTTGCCATAACGGGAAACCTGAAAGTAACCAGGCAGGATGTTTGGCACCAGTCTGTGCCCGGTGTATTGATGCTTGCGTTCGGCAATGGCGTTGTAGGCTGGTGCGAACGTTATATCCCCAGCGGGCTTGCCGCGCTGGTTATGTCGCTCACGCCGGTATTTACCGTGCTTAGCAATTACCTGTTTGGCTTTGATAACAGAAAACCGCATGCACTGGTAGCTTTAGGGCTGTTGTTAGGTTGTTTGGGTATTGTGTTGATATTTAGCAACAACCTAAAAGGACTTGCCAACCCCGAATATTTTACCGGGTTGCTTATCGCCTTCGCGGCCTGCCTTTCTGTAGCTTTTGGAAGTGTATATGCTAAGCACAAGGCATCCGGCAATAAAAACATCCTGCAAAATGCAGCACTACAGCTTTTTTCGGCAGGGGTAGTTCTGTCTTTTTTCAGCGCGTTTTTGGATGATTACAAAGAGTTAAAAACCATTTCTGCAGCAAGCATAGGGGCACTGGCATACCTCATCGTGTTTGGGTCGATAGTGGCTTATACCTGCTTTACCTATGCATTAAAGGAGCTGCCGATAGGCATTGCTTCGCTATACGCCTACATCAATCCGTTTATAGCCCTGATACTTGGTTTTTTATTCCTGAGCGAGCCCTTAACCGGCTTCACGCTTTTAGCATTAGCCGCCGCTTTAAGTGGCGTGTACTGTATCAATAAGGGGTATTTAAAAATGGCTGCGGCCATGCCAACAAAAAATGAACTTAAATCCATTATATAAATGAACACCTATCAAATTAAAACCGGGGCCGAAAATATGGACATACCTGCTATCCATCACTATTTAAGCAAAGAAAGCTACTGGGCAAAAGGCATTCCGTTGGATACGGTAGCAACCTCGTTAAAAAATTCTTTTTGTGTGGGCGTGTTTGATAAAGACACCCAGGTGGGGTTTGCACGCTTTGTAACCGATTATGCCACATTTGCTTACCTGGCCGATGTATATGTTTTGGAGGAACACCGGGGTAAAGGGCTATCTAAAATGCTGATGCAGTACCTAATGGAACTGGAATGGGTAAAAGGCATGCGGAGGCTGTTATTAGCAACTTTAGATGCCCACTTGCTATACCAGCAATTTGGGTTTACGCAACCGCCAAACCCCGAATGGTTGATGGAGTTGAAAAGGAATAATGTTTATGGGAATGGTTGAGGATGGCAATGAAGGTGCATTGCTTTTTACCGTATCTCATTCATATCATCGGCCGCAATCCCACCTTCATTGCAGTCGACTTTTAGTCGACGGACTACGATAATTGAGAGTTCCGCTGCCGCGAGTTTCCAACTCGTGGCGGTATGGCTGCTGCGTTCCGCTTCCTTAAGCTGAAAGCTTAGCCAATGCCAACCATGAGATACGCTATGCTAATCTCGCGGTAGCGTAATAACATCGTTACCTTTAATATATCGCCGGATACTTCCCGGGGTTGGCCTCGTTCATGATGTTGTACACCGCTTCTATCACATCATCAAGCGATGGCTTGCTAAAGTAATCCCCATCCGAGCCGTAGGGCGGGCGGTGTTCTGCGCCGCAAAGGGTACGTGGTTGTGCATCAAGCGAGTAGTAACCTTTTTGCACTTCTATAATTTTTTGAAGGATGTAAGCAGAACCGCCGCCGGGGATGTCCTCATCAACCACCAGCAGTTTATTGGTTTTGCGCAGCGAGTTGGCGCAAATATTTTCGGTATCGAAAGGGAACAGGGTTTGCGGGTCTACCACTTCAATGTGGATGCCCATCTTTTCCAGTTCAACAGCGGCCTCCAGCACAATGCGCAGGGTTGAGCCATAGCTTACTACGGTAAGGTCCGCACCTTCTTTCAATACTTCGGCTTTGCCCAAAGGCACGGTAAATTCGCCAACGTTGGCCGGCAATTTTTCTTTTAAACGGTAACCGTTAAGGCACTCTATCACCAGTGCAGGCTCGTCGCCGCGTAGCAGGGTGTTGTACATTCCGGCAGCCTGGGTCATGTCCCTTGGCACGCAAATGTGCATGCCGCGCATAGAATTCAGTATGGTGCCCAATGGTGAGCCCGAATGCCAGATCCCCTCCAGCCTATGCCCGCGCGAACGGACAATGAGCGGCGCTTTTTGCCCGCCACGGGTGCGGTAACTTAAGCTGGCCACATCATCGCTTAAAACGGTGAGGGCGTATATCAGGTAATCCAGGTATTGTATCTCGGCAATTGGCCTAAAGCCGCGCATGGCTAAGCCCATCCCCTGCCCTATAATGGTGGCTTCGCGTATGCCGGTATCGGTAATGCGCAAGTCGCTGTATTTGGCTTGCAGGCCGGCAAAACCCTGGTTTACATCGCCTATGGCGCCAACATCCTCGCCAAAGGCAACAATGCTTTTATCGCGCTCAAAATTGGCATCAAAGCAAGCGTTCAGTACTTCGCGC
>NZ_CAMLOV010000166.1 GCF_946481715.1 uncultured Mucilaginibacter sp.
GAAGGCCGCACCCTCATTGCCAAAGAAGGGTATCAGCACTGCATCCAACCCGGCATTCACCAAAAAGGTAATAACGAAACCTTTTAAAATCATTTTCATTTCGCCTTTGGCAAAAAAGATAGTCCACAAAAAATTATTGAGGTAAAGGAGGGGGATACAGAGCGTGAGTATGAAAAAAGTGCCGGCGTTCACCGCACCGTATTTGCCTTGGGTAAGGGCATCGATAACCGGCACCCAAAGGATATTGAGCGCCAGCGCGGTAAAGGCGGCGATCATCATCTCGGCACGGAATAAGTTTTTGAGCCCCCCCGTATCTACCACGCCGATCTTAAACATTTTGGTAAACTTCGGGATAAGCAGCGGCGCGATGGCCAGCAGCGGTAGGGTGCTCATTTCAAAAACTTTATAGGCAAAACTGTATTCCGCCAGTTTTACCGCGGAGGCGATAAAGCCGATAAACACCCAATCGAACCGCGCCATGGCGGAGGTGAGGATATTAACCCCGGTTTGCGGTAAGGCCTCGCGGAGAAGGGATGTGTATTTACCTTTATGCAGCAAAACGCCAACGCCAACCCCGGTGCCCCGGATGAAAACTATCGTTGTAATGAGTAGCTCCAGCATATCGCCTGCAATAAAAACCATAACAGCACTTTGCAACGAAATAATGTGGAGGATGGCCAGCACCAACAAAGCCAGGCTCCTTACTAGGTTCGACACCACCAGCATGGTACCCAGTAAGCGGAAACGCTCCAGTCCGCTGGCGGCTTGTTTAAAAGGTGTTGAGAAATAGATCATCAGCTTACCCGCACCAATTAATAAAAGCAAGGGGTAAACGCCACTGCTTTGGCTGATAAACAAGCTGCCGAACAACAATGCGCCATAAAATAAAAACCCGGTAAACAATACATGGAAAAGGTAAAGCGATACTACTTCTTTGGTATCCTCACCTGATGCTATCTTGCGGATGGATACCTGGTCGATACCCAGTGACAGGAGGTTAAATGCCATCATCAGGATAGCCAGTGCAAGGTTCAGTTGGCCGAAGCTGTTTTTATCGAGCCCGGTTGATAGCAGGTAAAAAATAACCAGCCCAGCCAGTTGGTTAACAATTAGCTGCAGCGTATTTGCAGATAGATTTTGAAATAGTTTGCTTTTCAACACAGTTAATAGTCAACCACCAGTTTTTTTGATGCCGATAACTTACCCGAAGGTAGGTATTTGCCTTCTTCAAAAAGCTTTAGGTAATGATATTTAAGCCGGGTGTTTTTATAAAGCGTTAGGGCTATATCCAGTCCCTCCAGCCCATCTAAAAAACCTAAACGGATAATATAGCTTATAAAAAAGCAATAAACCGGGGATAAGTACAACTTAAAGAGCGCTGCTTTTTTGCCGGCATTTAAATACTTAACGGCGCTCAGCCTGGCGTAGTGAACGGCCTTTTTATCGTATTCTTGTATGTTTTGTACCGAATAGTGGTGCAGGTAACCGCCAATCCTTTTTACCGTTGCGCCGTGCGGAAGCAGCAAAGTTTCGTGCACTTCGGTTTCAGACCACCTTACCCGCGTACGGTTAAACAAACGGCGGTGGTGGTCGCGGCCCCAGGTCCCGTATTTAATAAGTTTATTGCCAAAGTAAGAGCGGAAGCGGATATCATAAACCACATCAGGGTCATTAAGTGTTAGTCCATGTAATGTTTTTACAAGCTGCGCATCGGCAATTTCATCAGCATCAATGCTTAGTATCCAGTCGTATTTGGCAAGGGCAACCCCCTTGTTTTTGTTGGCACCGTAGCCATCCCAGGGTTTATGGTAAGCGCGGCATACGTAAGCCTCTGCAATTTTAAGCGTATCATCGGTGCTGCCATTATCAACCACCACAATATCATCGCTAATGAAGCTTGCCATTTTAAGGCACCTGCCCAATATGGCTGCTTCGTTTTTGGTGATGATTACTACTGAAACAGGTATCATGTATTGATATTGATGATGAATAATATATAGCTCAACTTCTTCTTAAGCCGGGAGCTTATATGTTATATCGTTTGTAAGGGGGGCGGGGTTGCCTCTGTTTTAGGTGGTTTGGCAATTAAATACCAGCCGGCTTTATCAGTGGAAATTAATCCGCTAAAAATCAAATGTTTAAACAGGAGTAAAATATTTTTTAAATAAACAGGCAACCTTTAAACCGGTAATTACGTGATGTAGGAAGATAAGGTTAAATTTATAGGCATATAACGTTTAAAAAGCCGGCATGGGCGACGAAGAGTTACATCAACTGATACGAGGCTGTGTAAAGCAGGACAGGAAATGCCAGAAGATGCTATATAAGGCATTTTACGGCTTTTCTATGGGCATTTGCCTGCGCTATGCCAATAACCGGGATGAGGCGGCCGAGGTAATGAACCAGGGTTTTTTTAAGGTTTACACGCATATAGAAAGATTTGACATGACGCGGCCGTTTAAAGCATGGCTGGGCCGTATTATGATGAATGTATCTATCGATTACTACCGGGCTAACCTTAAGATGGCCTACACCGACGACCTGGATAAAGCCGAGCATTTAACAGATGGCGAACTGGTAGACCGCAACTTAAACTACGAGGACCTGCTGCGTATGGTGCAGCAGTTGCCGCAGGCCTACCGTACCGTGTTTAATCTTTTTGCGATAGACGGTTACTCGCACGAGGAAATAGGCGATATGCTGAACATCAGCCCCGGTACGTCAAAATCGAATTTGCACAAGGCTCGACAAAAATTAAAAACTATGATCTTAAAAGCAGACGATGCTGCCAACAGCCAAAACTACAACCGGGGGATGGACTATAACCCCATTGTAGCCATATGTGGCAGCGACATAAAAAACGCTTTTTTTAACAACGGTATCAGGAGATGAAAGAGGGGCAGGATAAAATAGATAACATTTTTAAAAAGCGCCTGGAAGACCCGGCGAACAACCTCGCGTACAACGAGGATGACTGGGATGCCCTTGAACAAATGCTGGATAAAGGCAAAAAACGCCCCTTCATGGCATACTGGCTGCCGATAGTAAGCGGCATAGCGGCATTGATGTTATTATTTATAGGATGGTGGTTTTTTAAAGCCGACCAGGCAACCGTTAAACCCATGCTTGTGGTAAAAACATTACCGCACAAAGTAAACAGGGATTCCGCCGGCACCAATAGGCCACAGGTTACTGTGACCGCTCCGACGAATAACGTAGCGGTTGTTCCGGGGAAAGCAGATAACGGTGTAAAAGAAAATTATGTTCAAAGGAATTATATAACTCCGGGCAAAAAGGCGCCGTCGACGGAAAATGCAGATGCGGCAATTTTAGCGGCAAGCGGGATAAATACATCTCGGCCGGGCAGGGCCACCGTAGCACATAAAGATACCGCACTGCCGGCAAACGCCAATATGGTTGCTGTGCAGCGGGATACCGTTCCGCCTGCTAAAATTAATGGTGTTGGGGATGCCGGGCAGGGTGTAATTGCACAGGCAGAACCCGGGAAATCACCAATAAAGCTAAAAGCAAAGGTAAAACCGTTTAATCCGGGTCGCCCGCAGTATGCTTTAAGCGTAATTGCATCGTCGGATATTAACGGTGTTAATTCTTTTCAGCAAAGTAAGGTGGGGAGCAATTTTGGGGCAATGTTTTCGGTAAGCGTAAAAAAATGGACGATCACCACCGGGGCCACGTATTCTATAAAGCCGTATGCAACCACGTTTGCTAATTATACAACGGCATACCAGTTTACGCAGGACCCAACCAATGTCATCGCCGATTGCCGTATGCTGGATATCCCGCTAAACGTAGGATACCAGGTGTATCAAAAAGGTAAAAACAAATTTATGCTGGGTACAGGGCTGTCATCCTATTTTATGCTGCACGAAAGCTATAAATATACATACAACTCGGCTTATGCAAATGGCCCGGCAGCGTATACGGTTCCTAACCCTAAAAACTATTTATTAAGCGTAGTTAATTTAAATGCCACGTTTGAGCATCAGGTAAATTCAAAATTCAGTTTGAGTGTACAACCGTACATGAAACTGCCGCTAAAGGCGGTAGGTTATAGCCAGGTAAACCTGCACACCGCAGGCGTAGCCGTAGGCTTCAACTGGAACATAAATTCATTCACCAAACCAAAGTAACATGAAGTACATCTGCGTTATTTTACTTGCCTGGTTAAGCATCAAAAACCAGGCAGGGCAGGATCTCTATGCCTCTAAAAGCGTAAAAATAAGTTTATTCTCGTCCGCCCCGCTGGAGGATATACAGGCAACTGCCGGCAACGGCACATCGGTTTATAACCCCGCTACCGGCGATTTGGCCTTTAGCGTAAATATCCGGTCGTTCCAGTTCCCAAAGTCGTTGATGCAGGAGCATTTTAACGAGAACTACATGGAGAGCGATAAATACCCCAAAGCCACTTTTAAAGGGAAAATAAAAGAACTTGTAGATGTTACAAAAAACGGCAGCTACCCGGTAAACGTAACCGGCGAACTGGATGTGCATGGCGTTAAGCAAACCCGAACAATCCCCGGTACAGTGGTGGTAAACAACGGCACGGTAAGCATGTCATCAGAGTTTATGGTAAAATGTGCCGACCATAAGATCGAGATACCTACCCTGGTATTTAAAAAGATTGCCGAGAGCATAAAAATGAACGTATCGGCAACTTATACGGTCGTAAAAAACAGCTAAAAACCCTATAACAAATATATCATGAAGAAACTAATATCCCTTGCAGCTTGCGTTGTAATTAGTACCGGCCTTTGGGCGCAAACCAAACCTGCGGAAAGCAAAACCGCAGCTGATTCATTGCTCAACAGCATGGATAGCAGCCCCAAAGCCGAGCCGGTTATCGCCACCTTTAAATCTACAAGGCTGATCCTCGGCGCTACCACCGAAACCGTAAAAAAGAATAACCTTAACTTTTTAGTTATACACCGCTTTGGCGATATCGGCGGTTCGGAAGGCGGCGGCAAAACCCTCTTCGGGTTGGATAACTCAAGTGATATTTACATTGGCTTCGAATACGGGCTTAGCGATAACCTGGATATTGATTTTGGCCGCAGCAAATTTGCGCAACAGGTAGACCTCGGGCTTAAATACGCCGTCATCCATCAAACATCAGATAATGCAACCCCGTTTGCCGTAACCCTTTTGGGCAAAGCGGGGGTAAAAGCGTATCATGCCAGCCAGGGCGAGTTCCCTAACTTTTCGGACAGGTTTGCCTACGTGGCCCAGGCAATTATCGCCCGTAAATTCTCATCAAATTTTTCTTTGCAGGTAACGCCAACTTATGTGCGCAATAACTCCCCCTTCCCGTTTTTGCCGGGTAACGATCGCGGGTTTTTTGCCATGGGTGTAGCCGGCCGCTTAAAGGTTACCAAACGGATGGGTATTGTGGTTGATTATGCGCACCCTTTCTCTTCCTTCCGCAGCAACGCAACGGGAAACAACGCCTTTTACGACCCGTTGGGTGTAGGGCTTGAGATAGAAACCGGTGGGCACGTGTTCACTATCGTGTTCAGTAACGCCAAGGCTATAACCGAAACAAGTTACCTAAGCGCCAGCCAAAGCGATTGGGGCAAAGGGCAGTTCCGCCTGGGCTTTACCATATCCAGGATGTTCAGCTTTAACAAAAAAGCAAAAAAAACTTATTAACCCTACTAAATACAACACCATGGAAAGACATGAATTTTTAGCGAAGCTGGGCATTGGCCTGGCGGCTGTGTGCACAGGATGCAGTTTAGTATCATGCGGCAGTAACCCAAAAAGCGGAGACCCCACCCCCTCCGGAGATGGCAATATTTTTTCCGTAAACCTCGATTCGGAACTACTTAATATTGGCGACTCTAAAGTATCCAACGGCGTTATTTTGGCCCGTGTTGCAGCAGGCAATTCGTCCGATGCATTTTCGGCAGTACAGGTAAACTGCACGCACGAGGGGGGCGTTATTGCTTATCACGCAGATTCAGGCATTTATATATGCCCGCTGCACGGCAGCGAGTTCGGCAAAACCGGTACCGTATTACAGGGGCCGGCTGTAACATCGCTTAAGAAGTATAACGTGGTAATTACCGGCACAAGCTTAGCCGTGCGCGCGTAAATAGAACGTTTAATTGTGATGGTTGAAAGGGGCAGCCTATTCCTGGTTAGGGTAGGCTGTTTTTATTTTATCGTGCATCAATAAATAAACACTAAATTAGTTTCCGTAAACCTAAGCTATATATGGAAACTCAGCGTGTTACACGCAAGCAAATACACATCATTGCAAGGCACAGCAACCTGCCTGCTGCCGGTATTAAAAAGACCCTGCAGAAGCAGGAAATTTATGCCGATAGAGCCGGTTGGGCAAAGTTTATTGATGTTGCGCTGCTTGGTATTGGTGCGGCATTTGCACTTGCCGGTATCATTTTCTTTTTTGCCTACAACTGGCACAACCTACACAAATTTGTAAAACTGGGCATTGTACAGGGCTTATTAATTGCGGCTGTGTTGGTTGTTTTGTTCGCAAAACTTTCGGAGCTTACCAAAAATATTGTGCTTACAGGTGCATCCGTTTTGGTAGGTGTACTGTTCTCGGTTTTTGGGCAGATCTATCAAACCGGGGCCGAGGCCTACGATTTCTTTTTAGGGTGGACAGTTTTCATCTTCATCTGGGCCATTGTAGCCGAGTTTGCGCCGCTGTGGCTCCTCCTCACTTTACTTATCAATACAACGCTTGTTTTTTATACACAGCAAGTTGGCCCTAATTGGAGCACTACTACGCTTTGCCTGGTGCTGTTTGCCATTAATGTAGGCATTATAGCTTTGGTGCAATGGTACTACCGCAATTATTTCGAACAAGTGGCCGTACGCTATTTCAGCAAGATTGTTGCCCTTGGTGCGGCGGCTTGTATCACCATCAGTATCGTATCCGGTATATCATACAGCTACCGCAATTATGCCGAAACGCTTTGGATAGCCATATTGGCCGCTATTTTAGTTTATGGTTTTGCCGTGCGGTACAGCTTTAGCCATAAATCGCTTTACTATTTATGCATCATCCCGTTAAGCGTTATTATCATCCTGTGTGCTTGGATCATCAGGATAGTCCATGAAGATTCCGGCGCTTTGTTTTTTATCATCAGCCTTTTTGTGGTGATAAGCATTACCGCATTAGTAAACGCATTACTCACCCTAAACAAAAGCTGGCATGGAAACCAACGATAACGTGGATGTGTTGCTGCAAAGCCTCACTGCCGAATACGGCGAGGAATTAACCATAGACGGAGACGCTATAAATAAAGAACTGGCAGCAGAGGCCGGCACATATAAGGGACTGGGCATAAAAATATTATCTATAGCGGGCGGCATATTGGCCATAGGTTTCTTTTTGGGTTTTGTGGGTATGAGTTTAACCCAAATACCGGGCGTTGCCATATTTGTGGGCTTGTTAATTATGGCCGGTGCTATCGGGCTAAACAAAACATCAAACAGTACCATTTTAGATACCGCGCTCATAGCATCGTACCTGGCAAGCTACGCCATGATATTGTACGGGCTATCGCGCCTGCATGCCGATGATAACCTGATTGCCGCGGTATTATTGGCGCTGGCTGTTATTACCATGGTTATTACATCGGGCTATATGCTCAACTTCTTCTCGGTTTTAATAGCCGCTGGCTGTTTATTTTCATTTGTTAATATAAACAACGGCTACCAATTTATACATGTGCTTACAGCCGGCTTTGCTGTCACTTACGCTTGGTTATGCTTGTCCGAAGCGCGAATTGTTTCCAAAAACCCACCGGTGAATACCCGTTATATGGCTTTGCGCAATGGATCGCTTTTTTCGTTCACGGCACTGCTGGCTTATCTCGGTATTAGCGATATGCATTCCCGTTATTTCGATAACGGTTACATATCGGCCATTATCATTATAGCGGTAACGGCTTTCTTGCTGCAGCATGTGGTAACAAATAACATAACCGACAGCAAAAACAGAATACTTGCCTATATACTGGGTGGGATGGCGCTGTTATCCACCATTTTTGCGCCTGCCATTTGCGGGGCATTGCTTATTGTTCTGCTCAGTTTCCAAACCGGGCACCGCACGGGCATTGTTGTAGGCATAACCGGATTGGTGTATTTCACCGGGCAGTATTATTACGATCTGCATTATACGTTGCTGGTAAAATCAGAAATGATGATGGCATCGGGCCTTATATTTTTATTGGCTTGGTTTATCCTTAAAAAACAATTAAAGCGTTATGAGCAAAACTAAGCGCATTATAATCTTACTGAGCCTGCTACTGCTGGTTGGGTATTTTAACTGGAGCATAGCGGCTAAAGAGAAAACACTCGCCAAAGGCCGCCTGGTGCTGCTCAAACTCGCCCCGGTAGACCCCCGCTCCATCATGCAGGGCGATTATATGAGCCTGAATTACGAGATAAACAACGTTACCCCCCATACTGAATTAAGTAAACGCGGCTATTGTATTGTTACACTCGATACAAACGGTGTGGCCAAGAGGCAGCGTTTTCAGGACGATCTGAAGTCGTTGAAAAGCGGGGAATATGCATTGAAGTATTTTACTAACGGTAACCAATATTTCACCAGCATACATATCGGTGCCGAATCAT
The DNA here is from genome assembly GCF_946481715.1 of uncultured Mucilaginibacter sp. The sequence continues at coordinate 8,635 of NZ_CAMLOV010000166.1, forward strand.
ATTTTTTTGAAGAAGGGCAGGGTAAACGTTTTGAGGCGGCTAAATATGGCGGCTTAAAAATAGATAATGCGGGTAACAGTGTTTTGGAAGGGCTTTATGACGAACACTACAAACTCATTAAGTATTAAGTTCAACCCGGTTGTTTTAGAGTGCTTTTGCCTGTGTTTTGTCAAAATTGACAGGCTGCTAACACATTAGCCTAATAATTTTTAATTTGCGGCGTTTAGCAATATTAATGCGCTTACATGTATAAAAAGTTATTCTTACTATTATTCCTGTTTAAAATATCCACCGCTTCTGCTCAATACGTTTGGAAACTAAAAACCGAAAAAGACGGTATTAAAGTTTACACCAGTTTAGTTGATGGGTCTAAATTTAAAGCCATTAAGGTTGATGCAGAATTAGATGCCACTGCCGCCCAATTGGTAAAAGTGTTGCTGGATGTTAAAAGCTGCCCCGAGTGGGTTTCGCATACCAGCCTGTGTACGCTTATTAAACAGGTATCGCCCTCAGAGCTTTATTATTACTCGGAAATAGACGTGCCGTGGCCGGCTACCAATCGCGATTTTGTAGCCCATTTAACCGTACATCAAAACCCCGAAACCAAAGTGGTTACTGTATACGGGCCAGCCGTAGCCGGCTTTGTGCCTGTAAAAGATGATATTGTACGCATCACCGCCTCAAAAGGCGAGTGGGTAATTACCCCGCTTGCAAAAAGTAAGGTAAGGGTATTGTATACCCTACAGGTAGATCCCGGCGGTAATATCCCTGCCTGGCTGATCAATTTGCTGGCCGCACAGGGGCCGATGAATAGTTTCCAGGGATTGAAGAAGCAAGTAAAAAAGCCCGAATACCAGCAAGGGGCGAGCTTTATTAAAGATTAGCAGCTAAATACAAAACTACTCAGGTGTAACCTCAATTGGGTTTATGGTGTCTGATGCCATTATTGAAACCCTTGCCATGCACCTCAAATTATCGCTCCGTTATATCCTCGCGTTTTTATTATTAACATTAGTAATGCTCGAGTTGCACGAAACGGTGCACATCATCACCGGCCGCATCATATGTGGTGCCTGGGGTGCCAGGGATTTTAATGTATGGGGCATATGCGAAGGCTGCCAAAAAGCACACCCTTTAGCATGGATGGCAACGCTTACGGGCCCTTTATTTTCTTTTATGCTGATGTGGCTTGGTATGTTCTTGCTGAACTCCACGAATATGAAAAGGCATGCTGCTGGTTTTGCGCTGATATTTGCCAACATCCCCTTCGGCCGCATTAGCCAGGCCACGATGGGCAGTGGGGACGAAATGATGGTAACCCGGCACCTGCTCAAAGCAAGTTTAAGCCACTCGCAAATGGTGCTGATCTGCTCGGCCATCGTTTTGGCGCTTGGCTTACCACCAATAATAAAGGCTTACCGGGTTATTGGTAATAAATATGCCTGGCTGTATGTTTTAGGGTTTTTAACCTTGCCGCTGGTGTTTATATTAAGCTATGTGCTTATAGGGCTTAATGGGTTGTTAAATAGTGGTTTGCTGGCCGCGCCATGGATAATGGGGACGCCCTTGCTAATTACCTCGCATACCGTAATTGCGATGGTTTTATTTGCCTTGCTTTACAAACACCTGGTTTTAGTAAGTGCTGATAAAATGCCTAAAGCCGGCGTTACTATGCAGGCGGATCCTTCGGTTTTGAATTTGCCTTAAGCATCACCCTTCCTTTTTTGGTAAGCGTACATGCAGGCGACCGGTCATTTTCTGCGCCTTTGGCCATATCTATAAGGTTATAGGCACGCAGGTCTTTCAAGTCCTCTTTATTCATGTTGATGGCCATGCCCTTTTCGGCAATTACTTTTAGCGCTGCAACTACATCATCGTGTTTCATATCGTTTAGCTTTATTGTTATTTGCCAAAGTGGCGCAGCAACCCCCAAATATACGGCAATATAAACAATACGCCCACAGGGTGGTGCAGATGCGTCAAAATTGTTAATGGGTCTCGCTATCGTGTGTTCGAAAACCTTGAATTAGGCTCCTATCGCTCGCATATTTGACTCCCCGCTGCCTGCCGGTAGGCAGCGGGCGACGAGCTTTTCACCCTCTTTGCGTAGCAGAGAGGGTCGACGCACGATAGTGCCGTCGGGGTGAGTTAACTCGTGATGCGGACATGATCGCAAGTTTAGAACACTACAGGCCTCGACCGATATATTATTCCCTCGGAGCGAAGGAAGCCAATCTGTATCTCAGCGGGATACCTCATGTCACCTACGCTAAAAATATTTCATTGCAAAACTATTGCGGGCAATCAGTAATTTACGCCATAAAAAATCAGGAAATATATGGGCCAAACATCACGCAGGGATTTTATCAAACAAGCTTCGGTTATTGGGGCGGCAGCTTTAATATTGCCGGTGGCTACTAATGCAGCAGCATTAACTGCAAATGAAAAAGATGGTGATGGTTATACTTTCCTGTTCCAGGGCGATTCTATCACTGATGGAAACCGCACGCGTAATACCGACTGGAACCACGTTTTGGGCCATGGTTATGCGTATTTAATAGCCGCCAGGCTTTGGTACAATCTGCCCGAAAAACATTTCCATTTTTTTAACCGGGGCATTAGCGGCAATACCGTACCCGATTTGGCCGCCCGCTGGGATACCGACACCATTGCCATAAAGCCAAACCTGCTAAGCATATTGGTAGGCATCAACGATACAAACCGTGCAGTGAACGGCGATAAAAACTTTACTGTGGCCGGCTACGAAGAAGGCATGCGGGCGCTGCTAAAACAAACCATGCAACAGTTGCCCGGTGTGCAATTGGTAATATGCGAGCCTTTTATATTGCCCGTAGGCAATGTAAAAGCCAAATGGGACGATTACCTGCGCGAAGTAACGCCAAGGCAGCAAATAGCAAAAGCAATGGCTGCCGAATTTGATGCGATATATGTACCCCTGCAAGAAGCCTTTACCAAAGCGGCGGAGCAGCACGGCCCGGCAGATTACTGGATGTGGGATGGAATCCATCCAATGCCAAACGGGCACGAATTGATGGCCCGCGAATGGATAAAACAGGTAAGCAAAAAGCTAAAATTTATTAAGTAATACTCAGCTTTTACGCTTGGTTAACATACCGTGGTTTTTACCGTTTTGTATAATGTTTATGTGATTTTTTTGTGCGTTTGCATGCAGGTGCGCATTATTTGCTAATTTAGTTTCTTTAAAAGGAAAGACGTTTCGGTATCAACGCAGACAGGTTACTTCCTGATATTTTGATGGGGCCTATGGCTGTATAATTCCTCCACCATTTCCCATCAATGATAAACTGCCTCTAATTCATTATTCAACATAATCTATCAAGCAATGAGTAAAATTACAGTAAAAGACGGCACCGAAATTTATTACAAAGACTGGGGAACA
>NZ_CAMLOV010000167.1 GCF_946481715.1 uncultured Mucilaginibacter sp.
GGTACAACCACCCTGATATTTGATAACCTTTCGCCCAATATCGATCCTGCCAGCATGCAGGTACGCGCTACGGGCGATTTCACCATCCTATCTGTAAAGCACGAACTGAATTATTTAGCCGATCAACAAAAAAGCAAGCAAGTAGAAGAATTGCGCCTGATACAAAAAGGGTTGCGCGATAAAATATCGTTGCAAAATACCCTTCTTACTATCAACCAGGAAGAAGCTAATATGCTTATCAAAAACCAGCAGGGTAACGGTCAAACGGCCGGGCTGGATATCATTAAATTAAAGGCTGCGCTCGATTTTCAAACCGCCCGCCTCACCGAGATAAAAAAGAAGGAACTGGCCATAAATAACGAGCTTGTACTGCTTAATGCGCAATTGCAAAAATATGATAACCAGGTGAATGATTTGATGAGCAATCAAAGCACTGTTACCAGTAATGTTTTGGTAAATGTCTCGTCAGCCTCTTCCATCCAGTCTACTTTTACTATTACTTACCTGGTGGGCAATGCCCGCTGGTACCCCACCTATGATATTCGCGCTAAAAATGTAAACAGCCCCGTAGTGATCGCTTACAAAGCCAATGTATCGCAAAGCTGCGGTGAGGATTGGAAAAACATAAAGCTTACTCTTTCAACCGGCGACCCGTCTGTAAGTGGTATAAAACCTGAGTTAACGCCTTTTTTCCTCGACTTTTACACCCCCGTATCTACGCAATACGGGAATTATAAAACTTTTAATAGCAACGTGTTGAATAGCGCACCTGCTTTGGCCGAAATAAAAGTTAATGACCTGTTGAAAAAGGTACCGGGACTTAAGGTGGATGATGCGGGTGGAGTTGACGTTAATACCAACGAAAACCAAACCAATATGGAGTTCAATATCCAGAACCCCTTCTCTGTTCCGGCGGATGGTAAGCAATATTTGGTAGAGATAGACCAGGTAACCGCCGAAGCTAAATACCAATACTACGCCGCACCAAAACTAAGCACCGATGTTTTCCTTACTGCGCGTATTACCGACTGGACCAAATACAACTTCCTATCCGGCGAGGCTAATTTATTTTTCGAAGGGACGTTTATCGGTAAATCAAAATTAGATACCCGCGCGGCAAACGATACCCTTAGCTTATCTTTGGGCGTTGATAAAAACATCGTGGTAAAACGCATGATGCAAACCGAGCTAACGGATAAACAAGGTGTATTCGGATCGACCAAAAAAGAAACGCGCGACTGGAACATCTCCATCAAAAACCGTAAAACGCAGGCAATAAACCTGCTGGTAGAAGATCAGGTGCCGGTATCGCAAAATAGCGCTATAGAAGTAGATACCCAGGAAATAAGCGGCGCCGAAATGAACAAGGCAACCGGTAAACTATCATGGAACTTTACCCTGGAGCCGCAAGCTGTAAAACAACTGCGCGTAAAATACCAGGTAAAATACCCTAAAAACCAAAGCGTAATAGTACAATAAAAGAATGCAGCAGCTAACACAAGATATACCCAACCAGTTAAGTAACGTTTTAGGCAGTATACCCTACTTTAAGCCCGAAATTTACTTAACTGCGTTGTTTATTTTGGTGCTGCTGACCGACTTGTTCTTCGGCAAAAACTCCACCTGGCTTTGCCGCACCGTAGCCTGCATGGGCATGGTACTGGTATTGCTGTTAGATTATAACCAAAATGTTTTACTGCTGAAGGGGACGGGGGAGCAGCCCTTGTTTGGCAATATGCTGTTGCTGCATAAGCCTGCTATTCAGTTTAAAATAGTTATAGATGTATTAACCTTTATCCTGCTGCTGTATTTTACCTGGGATAATAAGTTAAAAGCGCATAAGAAGGGCCTGTCGGATTTGTACACCATCGTAATAGGCTCGGTACTGGGCTTGCATTTGATGGTGATGGCGGTAAACCTGTTATCCATTTATTTGGCCATCGAGATGGTGTCCATCGCATCCTATCTGCTGGTGGCCTATAAATCCGAGCGGGGTATCAGTGCCGAAGCAGGATTGAAATACGTACTGTTTGGTGCAGCATCGTCGGCGGTAATGCTATACGGTATCTCGCTTATTTATGCCTTTACCGGCTCCCTCAGTTTAACAATCGGCAGCCCGATGATAGAACAGCTGGCTCACATCAACCCGCTTAGTGTGTCCTTTGCATTAGTATTGGTGTTGGTGGGAGTGGGGTTTAAGCTATCCTTTGTCCCAATCCATTTTTGGGTGCCCGATGTCTATGAAGGGGCGGCAACACCTGTTACGGCATACCTGTCGGCCCTGCCAAAAATTGCAGCATTTGCGCTATTAGTGAATTTTGTAACCCCCTTTGCTTATTACGAGCAATGGCATGGGTTCAATTTCCGGCTGGTGCTGGCCATTATTGGCGTTATTACCATGATAGCGGGTAACTTTACCGCCGTGCTGCAAAATAACGTAAAAAGGATGCTGGCTTATTCGGGTATAGGGCATACCGGCTTTGCGCTGATGGCCTTAGTAACCTTTACGCCGGAGGGCTTATCTGCACTCGTATTTTACCTTTTTGTATACGGGTTGGGCATCATAGCAGCCCTTGCCCTTGCCAATTATTTTGAGAACACCGAAGGCATTACCGATGTACGCGATTATAAAGGCCTCGGCTTTAAATACCCGCTGGCTTCTGTTTGTTTTGTAGTGGTTTTAATATCCTTAACCGGTATCCCGGTAAGCGCAGGCTTTACGGGTAAACTATTTGTATTCTCTGCCACCTACAGCGTTTACCAGCACACCCACGACCCATGGCTGCTGGCCATGCTGGCAACCGGGGCGCTTACAACGGTGGTTGCATTATTCTACTACATCAAAATCCCTCTCAATTTATTCCTGAAGCGCACCGAGTTGATCATCAGCGAAAACAAATGGTCGATAAAGCTGGTAGTGCTGTCGGTAGTTATTGCTGCGGCCTTGGTGGTGTTCGGCATCTTCCCCGATTGGCTGATAAGGTTCCTGTAAAAAGTTTTTTGATCACGCCACGTTAATTACCCCAGTTATCTGTACGGAACGGCTCTGCGGGAAGGCCTGCGGAATTTTGCAGGTTGGTTACGGGCGCATTGGTGAACGCGTACCTAATGGCTTGTACCGATACGCCGGTAGTTAACACTATATTTTCCCCTTCAATTACGGCAACCACCGGGCGGAAAATATGATCGGCACCAGCCACATAAAAATGTTGGTTAAGCGGCTTATTATCGATGGTATTTAGTCCGTTTGCTGTTCCGTTGATATAGTTAAGCGTAACCTTATCACCCGTTTGCGACCATGATAAATATTGCGGGCCCGTACATTCAACCGGCAACCCATAGGTATTCTTTAAGGCCAACAAGGCTAAACGTTCGCCTACAGGTTTTTTATTTTGCGGATGGTGGTTATCGGGTTCCCCTACATCCATGGTAATAGCCATCCCACTGTTTGGCATTTCCCGTACATTTGCCTGGGCTTCCCTAAACCGCGCATAATAATCGGATAAAAGATCGCCGCCCCCAGGGGTAGTTTGGTAATAATCTTCGGCAAAAGGGGTCATCTGCACATAATAAAAAGGCAACGCACCCTGTTTAAAACCGGCTCTCCACTGGCTGATGAGGGTTTTGTTAAGGCCGGTATAGCTGCTTACCGGTATAATGTGCGAGTCGTTTTCTCCCTGGTACCAGATAAACCCTTTGATGGAAAGCCTGTTTAACGGGCTTATCATCCCGTTAAACTCTTCTCCCCCCTCCGACCAATCCCTGCAGTACGACCCGTTTACGCCAGATATAATAATTCCTATCGGCACTTGTAGTGACTTGAACAGTTTTTGCGCAAAAAAATAGGCAACGCCACTCCATTTACCTACGGTTCCCGGCGAACATGCATCCCAGCCTGTGGGCGAGGCAAATGTACCTAAAGGCACTAATGCCAGGTTTTGGCTTACAGTGCTGGCGCGGATCAGCGGGTAATCGGCTAAAGCAATTTCGCTTTTGTAATTGGTAACGCCATTGAAAGGAGAAAGTATATTAAGCGGCATCACCATATTCGATTGGCCGGCACATACCCAAACATCACCAATTAAGATATTGGTCAATACCACAGGGGCGACCGAATCTGTTGTACAGGTGATGATCTGCGGGTTGCTATTTGCTGATGCAGCGGGGATAGCGATGGCCCAGTTGCCATATTTATCGGAGGTGGTTGCAAAATCATTAGCATCCCAGCTCACCTTTACGGTTACCTTATATTCGGCGGTAGCTGTTCCCCATACGGTGAAGGGCTTGTCGCGCTGTATCACCATATTGCTTTGTAAAACGTTGTTAACCGAAAACGGGACAATTACGGGTGGCGTTGTAACATCGGGCTTAGGGTCGGGCTTGGAATCCGGGATAATTACGGCATCCTTTTTACAGCCTTGTACAATCAGCAACAGTACGAATGCCAGGTAAAGCAGTGGTTTAAGGTTCATTCTATAGTCAAAATATCAAGCGCTCACCTGTTTTAGCTATTTCTTTCCTATTGGGTACAAACGTGCGGTTTAAAATACTTACAGGTGCTATGGTGCTGATAAGGCTATAACAAAGGCTGTATAAAAATGAACTTTTATATTTAAAATAGCAACAGGTTTTATATTCACTTTTGTTTTCTATAATCCATGGTATTGCCCCGATGGCTTTGAAATGCTCATGTTGCTGTCATGCAGCCAAGTACAAGAGGCAAACGGTAATTCCCTCCTTGGCACCAACCCATCAAACCTAAACCCGATAGCAACGGAAAGCCCAGACGAAGGAGGACTTGGAGTGGATAGCGGGGCTATCGGAACCTAAGCACTACTGTAGCTGGTTTTCGAAAATTTACTGCCACACACCTCAATGCGAACATTACAATTGCTAAATTGCGGCAAGACATCCCTAACACATGACCTCCGAACAATTTGTAGCTTTTTTTTACAAAGAGAAGCAAGCCCTGCTGAATGCTTATACCGGCGACACAGGCGGTACCTATGCTGCCACTTTGATAGAACAGCTTAAGCTTGATGAAAACGGGAAAAACATCCTGGCGAAAATTCTCGACACAACCCTTACCGATGCATTTTATACCATATTGCTGGGATTGGATGGCGCAGCTAACATTGGTGGTGCCCAGCATTTGTACAAACTTTACGACGAGGACAATAACGAATTAACAGGCATCGGGAACATTGAGGGTTATGCATGGGAGTATTTTCACGGCGATAAAAATTAATCGAACGTCTATTTATAGGAACTTACCTATAAAATCCCTATAAATGGTAGTAATTTTTCATTTTTCATAAAAATATTGCAGAAATTATATAAATTCAGCCGTTTATTGTAAAATGTGCTGATAATATATGAAACGTTACTTTCCTTTCTTCATCATTCTCGTAATTTTAGGGCTCACTTTCGCATTTCCGTCTGTAGAATACGACAAAACTATAAAATCTAATTTCAACACCGGCGATATCGCCTGGATGCTGATGTCAACCGCCCTTGTTTTGATCATGACGCCGGGGCTTGCCTTCTTTTACGGCGGTATGGTGAACAAAAAGAACGTGATATCCACCATGTTGCAAAGCATTGTGTGTATGGTTATCATCACGGTAATGTGGGGTATTTTTGGTTTCAGTTTGGCCTTTGGCGATAGCATTGGCGGTGTTATAGGCAACCCTTCCACATACTTTATGATGAAGGGCATGCTGGGCGATTCGAGCTGGAAGTTAGCGCCATCCATCCCTTTACTGCTATTTGCCATGTACCAGTTAAAGTTTGCCATTATTACCCCGGCACTTATCACAGGCGCTTTTGCAGAGCGCATCCGCTTTAACTCGTACATCATCTTTTTGGTGTTGTTTTCCATATTTATATTCTCGCCGCTGGCACACGCCACCTGGCACCCGGATGGCATATTGTTTAAACTTGGCGTCCTCGATTTTGCGGGTGGTACCGTAGTGCACATGAGCGCAGGATGGGCGGCTTTAGCTTCGGCACTATACCTTAAAAGCCGTAACGAGGCCAATCATTCCCCGGCGCGTATCACTTATGTAATGATAGGCACAGGTTTGCTTTGGTTTGGCTGGTTTGGTTTTAACGCAGGTTCGGCATTTGGGGCCAATCATTTGGCAGTAACTGCTTTGGCTACCAGTACCACCGCGTCTGCCGCAGCAGGCGTTACCTGGATATTTTTTGATATGCTGCGCGGGCGCAAGCCATCGGCCATGGGTACCTGTATTGGCGCGGTAGTGGGTTTAGTTGCCATAACCCCAGCGGCCGGCTTTGTGAGCGTGCCACATTCCCTGGCCATCGGTATCATATCGGCAGTGGTAAGTAATTTGGTAGTAGAGTGGCGCACCCGTACTACTATAGACGATACACTGGACGTATTCCCTTGCCACGGCGTAGGCGGTATGGTGGGGATGTTATTAACAGGTGTATTTGCCAACCAAAACGTAAACGCAGGCAATGCCACCGGCAACGGGCTGTTTTTTGGCGAAACGCATTTGTTTTTGGTGCAGTTACTGGCGCTGGTAGCTACGTCGCTGTTTTCTTTCTTCGGCTCGGTACTATTGCTTAAAATAACTGATATGATATCGCCGTTGCGTGTATCTAAAGAAGAGGAAGAAGTTGGGCTGGATATTAGCCAGCACGGAGAGAAATTGTAAAACTTAAATATCGAATAATGAATTTCGAATTTCAAACGCCGAAGGAAAACCTTTGGCGTTTGATGTTTTAGAGCGGCTTTAAGTTTTTTAATTAGTAACTTCTGTTAAATAAGTTAACGGTCATCATGAAGGAGTTTCTGTTCAAGAAAAAAATCGGAAAGAAAGGATTGTATTGTAAGATAACGTACGAGTTTGAAAAACTGGGACTTAAACAAGGAACGATTATCTTCGACTCTGATGATCCCTGGTACAATGAAATTATTTCGGGCTCTGGTTACTTCTTTGATAAGTACGTTTTATATTCCAATTCGGGATACAAATTGACAATAATTGACGTGCACGGGATGATAATAGATACAACACCTGCGGTGGTTTTTTATGCTGTTGTTATGTTGCTGTGTAAAGAAACCGGATATATTGTCATAGATTTCGGATTTGATGAGAATGGGGATTTAATTTTACCCGAGTAGTCCAAGCACCGAACGCCGGAGGGACTTTCTACTTCATTATTCGATATTCAGCATTCGATGTTCGATATTAATTTTGAAGAAACTATAACCCCATAGCCTTATATTTGGTGCATTAAGCCCCAAACACCTGCTATGAAAAATTTCCTGCCCTTTCTTTGCCTTTTTATCATTACCACTGCCAAAGCCCAGGATCTCCCTGCCGATAGCGGCACCTTCCTGCTGCATAAGTTTGAACAGCATATTGGTAAGGAAACTTATAAGGTTTATAACTACAAGGATTCAAAAAAGTACGTGGTAGTTTTTAAGTTTGTGGATAGGGGTAGCCCGGTGCCGTTGAAGGCAACCCTAAAAGTAAACCCCGTTGCCGATCCGCTGGAACTTGTCATCAAAGGCAGTACATCGCGGTTTTCCAGTGTAGATGATTCCATTAAGATAAAAGGCAACACGGCTGCCATCCGCGTAAACGACTCTACCTACACCCAAAAAGTTTTACCCAACACTTTTCCGGTTACCGGCTATTCGCCTGCCACCGTGCAAATGCTGCTGCTAAAATACTGGAACAACAACAAGCAACCTGCTACCATTAACACGCTTCCATTTGGTGCTTTGCAGATAAAAAAGACGGGTACCGACGTGCTTACCTTCAAGGGCAAGCCGTTGCCGCTTATCCGTTACACCGTTAGCGGCCTTATTTGGGGTGAGGAATTGCTTTGGACGGATAAAGCCGGCAAACTGATATGCATCCTCACTATTGATGCCGAAGGCGATAAAACCGAAATGATGAGCGAGCCGTATGAGGCGCTGCTGCCCGAATTGATTAAACGGGCCGCCGGCTACGGTATGGAGGCTTTTGCAAAGTCAACCGCTTTGCCGGCATCAGGCAACAAGGTAGTAGCTATTACCGGTGGCAATATTATAGATGTGGAGAAAGGTACTACCATACCCAACGGCGTGCTGTTACTGCAGAACGGGTTAATTACCAAAATAGGCAAAGCAGGCATGGCTATACCAAAAGGCGCGCAAATTATAGATGCCAAAGGCAAAAGCATATTGCCCGGGCTTTGGGATATGCACGCTCACTTTGAGCAAACCGAGTGGGGGCCGGCTTACCTGGCCGCAGGCGTAACCACCGTGCGCGATTGCGGTAACGAACTCGGCTTTATAGATGCCATCCAAAAGGCAATCGACAGCGGTAAAGGCATCGGCCCTAAAATAATTATGGCTGGCATTATAGATGGCAAAGGCCCCATGGCGCTGGGTATTATACAGGCAGATACCAAGGAGGAAGCCATCAAAGCCGTAGATACCTACAAAGCGCGTGGTTTCGGCCAGATAAAAATATACAGCTCCATGAAACCCGCCATAGTAAAGGCTGTTTGCGATGAAGCGCATAAGCTTGGGCTTACGGTAACCGGGCACATCCCCAACGGTATGACGCTGAAAGCAGGCGTAGATTCGGGCATGGATATGGTGAACCATGTGCAATACGTATACAGCATGATGAAACGCAATAAAGACCGCTCGGTAAATTTTGACGACTCCATAAGCAAAGCTGCTGTCAATTTTTTGGCCGGACGTAAGGTGGTAATAGACCCTACGGTTGGCGTTTACGAGATGGCGTACCGGAATGTAAAGGACGATATCACCAAAATGGAGCCTGCATTTTATACTTTGCCCTTGCCGCTGCAAACCCAATTTAAAAACACGGGCGAAGATTCGGCAACTGTTGCCAGGTTAACGCCCATGCTAAACAGTATGCGGCAGATTGTAAAGCGGCTTTATGATGCGGGCGTGCCCATTGTAGCCGGTACCGATATGGGCTTCCCCGGCTTTAGCGTAAGCCGCGAACTGGAAATATACGTTGGCGCAGGCTTAACCCCGGCACAGGCGCTAAAAACCGCCACCATAACCCCGGCGCAGGTAATGGGCCTGGCTAAGCAAACCGGCAGCATCGCCACAGGTAAAAACGCCGATTTGATTATTGTGGATGGCAACCCGCTAAGCAATATCAGCGCTGTGCGGAATGTAAAAGTGGTAATAAAGGCCGGCAAAGTTTACAGCCCAACGGTGCTGCATAAAATGGTTGGGTTTAGTAAATGATTTTTGATTGTTGGGATTACACCGATTGGTTTTGATTACAACGATTTTAATAGGATTTAGGCATTGGCAATGTGTTAGTATTTTCACAAACCGCTATATATCAGGAAGCAATATCAAAACCATATTTCTACTTTAGTTTTATGCCCGATTTTAACCAGATCATTTACGCCATTGAAGTGCATTCTGTTGAGGGGATAAACGCGTATTTTAACCAGGGTGGCAACCCCAATGAAACGCACAACGGCATCCCTCTTTTTACCAGCATGATAGAAATGTACAGCCGCGGCCCACGGTTTAAAGATTGCATAAGAGCTTTTATAAACGCCGGGCTGGAATTTGAGGACAAGGCTTTGCTTGCCGTTTTAGCGCACGATGCCGAAATGCTGGAACTGGCTTTAAAACAGCAGCCAGATGCAGCATTCAAAACCTATTCGCTTTTTAATAATACCTACACACCGCTAACAGGCGGCACCCTCATGCATTTTTGTGCCGAATACAACAGCCTGGCCTGCGCCAAATTGCTTTTACAATACGGGGCTGATATAAACGCAAAAGCAGCTACAGGCGAGTATGGCTTTGGCGGGCATACGCCTATTTTTCACACGGTTAACCAAAACGGCAATTCGTCTAAAGAGATGCTTGATTTCCTTCTTCAAAACCAAGCCGATACGCTGCTCACAGTAAAAGGCCTGATATGGGGTAAAGGCTACGAGTGGGAAACTTTTTTACCAGCGGTGAACCCGATTAGTTATGCTATGATGGGTTTGCTACCGCAGATGCACCGTAAAGAAAAAACGGTGGCAGAGGTAGTTGCCTTATTGATAAAGTATACGTTTGGTATTGAGTATACGCCCAAAAATGTGCCTAATGCTTATTTAATGCATTAAGGCAATGCTACTTAATGCCCCCGGCGAATCAACTAAAAAATCCTAAACTTTTTAATAAAAAAATATTCTGTGGTGGTTGAATTACCCTTATCTTCACGGCAGCTTAAACCATACGATGAAATTTATACTCCCTGCCGCTATCGCCTTATTTACAATCTGTTCCATATCTTCACAAGCACAAAAGCTTTCTAAAACCGACTCTTTAAACAATGTTTACGCCAATAAAAAAGCGCGCAGTGTTTATTTTGAAGCGCTTGGCCCCGGGTTAGCTTATTCTTTCAACTACGATACACGGTTTAAAAACCGCCAGGACGGCCTGGGTGGCCGCGCCGGTATCAGCTATTTTGCCAGTAGCGGAGATAAACTTTTCACCGTACCGGTAGTGATTAACTATTTATTAGGTAAAGAAGGCCACTATTTTGAAATAGGCGCAGGTGCCACGTTTTACCATGTCAATTCCGACGGTTTTACTGATTTATTTGGCTATGATAATTACGAATACACCCTTTACCCCGACGGTAGCTATCAGGCGCCACAACGCAATTCGGAAACGGGTGTGTATGGGTCGCTCAACTTTGGTTACCGCTATCAGCCGGTTAGCGGCGGCTTTAGCTTTCGGGGTGGTTTTAGCCCTGTATTTTCCTCGCACGATTTTATTCCCTACTGGCCTTATTTAAGCTTTGGGTATTCGTTTTAATTAGAAAAAGCGAGGTAATTACCCTTGCTTTTTCTAATTTAGCAAAGCTTTTATAAACCCTTGATGAAAATTAAACTTTTTGCTTTAGCTGCCTGCATGTTTGCCGGCATAAACACATTTGCACAAACCCGCGGGCACGAATTTGGCTTGCAATCTGATAACGATTCGTTTTTGGCGCAAGGGAGCGACAGGTATTACACCAACGGTATTTTTTTATTTTACCGCAAAGCGCTGGATGCAAGTAAGAACGAAAAGCTGGCCAATAAAATACTGGGGATTGAAGCGGGGCAGAAATTGTATAATCCGCAATCGGCGGCCATCCCATCCCTAAATTACCTCGATAGGCCATTTGCGGGCTATTTATACGTAGGCGCATCCCTAAATTTGCTTTATAAAAGCGAAAGCAATTTAAAGCTAACCGCAAAAGTTGGTGTTGTTGGCCCTGCATCCGGCGGGCGTGGCGCGCAGGAATTTATACATACAACATTTGGTTTTTACCCACCCGAAGGCTGGGAATACCAGATCAGGAATGATGTGGAGTTAAACCTCTCGGCAGAATACAACAAGCTGCTTGCTCGGGGTTCGTGGATAGACGTTTCGGCAGCTACCTACGCAAACCTGGGTACCGGCTTTGTTAGCGCCGGCGCTGGCCCGCTAATCCGTTTCGGCAACTTTAACCAGTTGTTCCAGTCGGCAAGCACGCAAAGCACGGCATCAAAAGGCAAAAACAGCCTGCTGCACCAGCATGAATTTTTCCTATACTACAAACCACAGGCAAACGTAATTGGCTACGATGCCACCATACAAGGCAGCATGTTTAAAGACCACCCCGAAGCAGGCACCATGGAAGTTACCAAAGATATCCGGCATTTTATTTTCAGTAACGAGGTGGGCGCAAATTATGTAAGCGGCCGGTTTGTTTACGGCTTAGCTGCCATATTCAACACAAAAGATGTAAAATACCAGGCAAAGGCGCACCAATGGGGTTCGGTAACATTATTGTACCGGTTTAATTAATATCGAAGTTCTTTTTGCGGCTCTCTTTTTTATCGGCTTGCGCTTTTTTATTGCCAAGCCGGGCAAGTTTAGCGGCTTTGCTTACTTTCAGTTTC
>NZ_CAMLOV010000168.1 GCF_946481715.1 uncultured Mucilaginibacter sp.
CATTACTTCCATTGCCGATAACATATACCGTTCAATAATGATGGCTTCATCCTCAGTTAGGGATGATATAAGCGCCACCATTTTAATTTGCAAGCCCAAAAAAAGCGGCCCCAGCAATTGCATAGCTTTCTCATTATCAGGCGCTATCATTACTTTTCGCCTGTCGCCACTATCAAATTCCCGGCGTACCAACCCTTTTTTTTCGAGCCGGTCTATCAACCCGGTTATAGCTCCGGTGGTTAAACCGGTAAGCCTTGCCAACTCACCTGCCGGCATTGGGCCTTTTTGCATTAATAGGCCAAGATATTTATGGTCGGTGCCGGAGAGCCCCGCTTTGTTTGCAATGGCTTCGTGCATCATAATGGTAACGTCGGAAAACATGCGTCCCATTTCGCTAATGCGCTGGATGTTCGGTTCTTTCATAATTTTTCAATTACCTTATCAACTAAGATAATTATCAGCTAAGATAATATTCCAAATTTGATTTTCAAAATTAGTCAATAGAAATCCCGGCAATCTTCTTCTCCAGCACCTCCCGGTCCCCTTTAGATTTTGCCAGTCCGAGCGCTGTTTTCAAATGCTCAGCGGCTTTACAGTTATTCACATTTGTATATAGCTCTCCCAATAGCGAGTGGTACAAATGATTGCCGGTTAGGTTTAATTTTTCTGCTTCAATAATAGCCTCTGCCTTGCCGTTGGCTTTGGATAGCGCATAAGTACGGTTAAGCGCCACAATCGGCGAATATTGCATTATTAAAAGCTGGTTGTAAAACTGCAAAATAGCTTCCCACTTTTCATGGCTGTCGGCTTTTATGGTATGCCAATAGGCAATACCGGCCTCCAGGTGGTATTTGCTCACGGTGCCTCCCTCCCACGATTGCCGCAGAAAATGCTCACCCTGTTTTATCAGGTCTGTGTCCCACAGGTTTTCGTCCTGGTCGTGGTACAGCACGGTTTCGCCATCCTGGTTCAGCCTTGCTTCAAAGCGCGACGAATGGAAACTCATCAACGCCAGTAAGGCATACACAACAGGCTTGTTGGTTGCTTTGTTTTCGGTGAGCAAGTAGGTAAGCCGCAAGGCCTCCAGCGACACCTCTTTCCGCAACGTAACATCGCGCCCTTGCGAATAATACCCCTCGTTAAACAATAAGTACAGCGTTGCCAGCACGGTTTCCAGCCGCTGGTTTATCTCCGCCTCGTTGGGCAGTTCTATCTTTATATGCAGTTCCCTCAATTTTTCCTTAGCGCGGAACAGCCTCTTGTTTATCGTTTCCTTATTGCTTAAGAATGCGGCAGCAATCTCCTCTATCCCAAAACCGCAAAGTATCCGTAACGATAAGCCTATCTGTGCCTCGGGCGGAATAGCAGGGTTACAAATAGCAAACATCATTTGAAGCTGGCTGTCTTTTATGTTCTGGTCGGATAGGTCTATCTCCAATTCATGTAGTTCGGACGCCGTGCTTTGCACGTTTTGCACTATTTTGTTATTGAACAGTGCATCGCGTTTAAAATGGTCTTTGGCTTTGTTTTTTGCCACTGTATACAGCCAGGCTACAGGGTTTTCGGGTAACCCTCGCAGCCCCCATAGTTCTGATGCCTGCAAAAAAGTATCGCTGGCAATATCTTCGGCAATCTCAATATGTTCTATACCAAATAGCTTGCACAGTACCGCGGTTATCTTGCGGTATTCGGTGCGGAATAAATGCGGTATCAGTTCCTGTTGCTGCATAAAAAAGAAAAAAGCCTCTGCAAAATACAAAGGCTAATTGAGGTTTAAATGATTAATGACGGATTAAAACCCGGAATTACGAAGGCATTGCGATCACCCCTACTTCTCTCACCTCTACACAGCCGCCTACCAAAAATATCGGGCAGCCTTTGGCTATTTCTGCCGCCTCTTCAATAGTTTCGGTTTTTATGATCGAGTAGCCGGAAATGGCTTCCTTAATTTCCATATAAGGCCCATCGGTAACTAATTCGCTCGACCGCAACACCCTTGCGTCATTATTGAGGCGGTTACCACGGTCTGTGAGTTTGTTTTGGGCGGCTATGCTGCCTATCCAGTCCATCCATTTTTTGGTCATGGCCTGCATTTCTTCCGGTGATGCAGTTGTTACCGGCGAAATGTCGTTCCGGTAAATCAATAAAAAATCTTTCATGATACTTTTAGTTTAATTGTTAAAACCGAATGACGACTGGTAGGGCAAGTATTGGACAAGCCCCTTAAAATATTTTATTCCGCTGCACTGCCTGCCGGTATTCGGCCATTTGGGCTATCATGGTTGCATCAGCCGTTAAGCAGCTTCCCGCATGTTCCTTATCCCAATTCCACCGATCGGCAGAAACAAACTTTATAGTTTTCAAATCCTCGCCAAAGTTGGCCTGCACATCCACCACACCGTATAGGGGGCTATCTACCGGGTAGCGGCGATGAAAATCCTGGTATTCAAATACAGCATCGTCCCCGGGTGGCGGGTAAGCTTCCAGTTCGCTCATAAACAAAACATCAAATTTTTTTAATGCTTCTATCGATGAAATTTCAGCATGCTGAACATCGCGTTTTGTTAAAACATACAGCGGCACCGAAGCTTGAAAACCCGGGCCCGGCGGATCTATTGATGGGGGTATTACCCAGTACGAATTGTAGTAAATGCCTTCTACACGGCCCGACACCTGGGTTTGGTAGGAAAATTTTACTTCGGCAAAAAGCAGCCCTTCTTTCGTCACTTTCAGTTCTCTATCCATTAGGTAATTATTAGGTGCTTAAACATACAGGTTTTTACGCAATTGTATCTTAAATATTAGGGGCGCTTCCGGCTTTTACGTCGCGGGCCAATCCCTGCGCCGCCGAAGGGTTGCCTTTCGCTATTGGTTTTCGGCTTAATCCTTAGCAAGCTACATGCTTTATTAAGAAAATTTCTCTTAAATTTGTTTACCGCAAGCCAATCTGTATGATTTATAACCAGGTACAGCCGCCACAATACCTCAAAAGCCACGTAAGGTATTTTTGGACGCTGGAGCACAGTGGGACTGCCCGGTCATTTAAAACGATTGCCGATGGCAGCCCGGGGCTCATCTTCCAACGATCAGACAAGGGTACGTTCTTTCAAAATGAACGCCCGTTGCCGCAGCTTTTTTTATTCGGCCAACCCACCGCGCACGCAGAAATTACCCTAAGCACATCCACTACCGTTGGTGTTTGCCTTTACCCTAACGCTTTGCATTCCGTTTTTGGAATTGATGCAGATGTGCTTACCGATAGTTGCACTGACATAGATGCCTTGCCGAAAACCACAGCACGGCATTTGGAAGAGCAGCTTTTAAACGCAGGAACCATGGCTGAACAAATTGATATCCTATCGGCATTTTTATTTGCGCAGATACAAAGGAATGCCCGCCAGGACGATGTTGCAAGCCACGTACTTTCCTGGATTATCCGCGCAAACGGCAATGTGCCATTAAAAGAGGTGCAACAGCACTTGCAATTATCAGAACGGACGTTAGAGCGCCGCTTTAAAAAAGCTGTAGGGATATCGCCAAAACTGTTTGCGCGCATCTGCGGATTCCAGGCAGCGCTAAGCCAGCTAAATGGGGCCAACTTTGATAAGCTATCAGATATTGCTTACCAAAACGGGTATGCCGACCAGTCGCACTTCATCCGCTCGTTTAAACAATTCACAGGCCTCTCGCCCTATCAATACCAAAAACAAGCCGATAAGATTGCCGATTTGCTGCCGGGATAATTATTAGGCGCTGTCGGTTTTGTTCTATTTTGCCATAATTTACTGCCATAATATTGTATCAACAAACAATATTTATGAAGTTAATAATTTTTGGAGCCACCGGCGGCACAGGCAGCCAGCTCATGAAACAAGCCCTTAAAAATGGGCACACCGTAACAGCATTTGCGCGTAACCCGGCAAAGCTTTCTATAAACCATCAAAACCTTAACGTAATTACCGGCGATGTGCTGGATGCAGCGTCGGTACAAAATGCTGTACCAGGGCACGACGCTGCGTTATGTTGCCTCGGTTCGCCGGCCAGTAAGATTGGTAACATACGGTCGCAGGGCACGCTCAACATCATTCGTGCCATGGAGAAATACGGCCTGAAGAAGTTTATCTGTCAAACATCGCTTGGCTATGGCGATAGCGTGGAAGTACTTGACCAAACCCCTTGGTTTTTTAAAAACCTCATTGTGCCGTTTATCCTAAAAAAAGGCTTTGCCAACCATGCCCTGCAGGAGGAGTACATTAAACAAAGCGGCCTCGATTGGACTATCATCCGCCCCGGCAACTTAACGGATGGCCCGCATACCGGCGTTTATAAGCATGGCTTTAGCTATAACGATAAAACCCTCACCGTAAAGGTGAGCCGCGCCGATGTTGCCGATCTGATGCTGAAACAGCTGGATATTGATACAGATATCCATCAAACCATAGGCATATCGTACTAACCCTATTTAAAAGCATTGAAAATGAATTACAGGAATATTTCACTCGCGCTTGCCACCTTAACCACCGGGCTGGTGGCGGGCGTTTTTTACGCTTTTGCCATATCGGTTAACCCCGCTTTTGCACAGCTGCCCGATGGGGAATACATCCGCGCTATGCAGACCATAAATATAGCCATTGTAAACCCGGCCTTCGCTTTTAGCTTTTTTGGCGCGCCGTTGCTACTGCCGCTGGCTACAATAGTGCACCGTAAAATGCAAGCAAAGTTTAAATGGCTGCTGGCAGCAACGATAATTTACCTAATCGGCAGTTTCGGGGTAACGGTATTGGGCAATATCCCCCTGAATGATACGTTGGCGCAATTTAGGCTCCCGGGCGCTTCTGCATTGCAAATGGCTACGGCGCGCGGCGCGTTTGAACATCCATGGTGCCAATGGCACATGGTGCGTACGGTTGCCTCTGTTGCTGCCCTCGTACTGCTGCTGATAGCCTGCCTATCGAAGAACACCGAAGGGCAGGGATAACAGCATTGATAAGGTTTGAATGCCCTGGCTTAAATCGCCCTAAACTTGTCGCGTATACCCCTTTTAGGCCATTAATTTATATTTAAGTTTGGGTGCTTAACCTATTTATTATAATGTCTTTAGCACATCCATCCACAACAGAAAAAGCCACACGTAAAGAGTGGCTTGGCCTTGCTGTACTTGCCTTGCCCGTGTTGCTGGTATCTATGGATACCACGGTACTTTATCTTGCCGTGCCTGCCATCAGCGCAGCATTAAAGCCCGGCAGTACACAGTTGCTTTGGATAAGCGATATCTACGGTTTTATCGAGGCAGGTTTGCTCATTACCATGGGCACATTGGGCGACCGCATGGGCCGCCGCAAACTACTCATTATTGGGGCGGTTTGTTTTGCCCTGGCATCGGCATTGGCGGCCTATGCGCCAACCGCGAATTTGCTGATAGCGGCACGGGCACTTATGGGGATTGCAGGGGCAACTTTGCTGCCCTCTACCCTGTCTATCATCCACAATATGTTCCGCAACGAGGGCGAACGGATGACGGCGATGGGTGTATTTACCACCTGTTTTTCTACCGGCACCATGATTGGGCCACTTATCGGCGGCTGGCTGCTGAGCCATTTTTGGTGGGGTTCGGTGTTTTTAATGGGTGTGCCGGTAATGGTTTTATTGTTGATTTTAGGGCCGCTATTGCTCCCCGAAACAAAAGACCCCGGCGCAGGGAAATTCGATCTGCCCAGCGTTTTCCTGCTGCTTATTACCACCTTAAGCGTAGTATTCGGCATAAAACAATTGGCGGAACATGGCATTGGGCTGCTAACGGTAGCCTCGGTTTTAGGTGGATTGATCGTAGCCATAATTTTCATCAGCCGGCAGCGTAAACTCGCCGACCCACTAATAAACCTCACGCTTTTTGCCGACCAAAAGTTTAATGTTGCCCTGCTGGCACTGATGCTTGGCCTGTTCAGCTGGGCGGGTATCTTCCTGTTTGTAGGGCAACTGCTTCAACTGGTTTTCCAAATGGATTCGTTTACAGCGGGGCTTTACACCCTGCCCGCTGCTATTGGCAGTATGATATCCTGCCCGCTTGCGCCGGTATTTGGCAAACGCTTCGACAGAGGGACGGTGATGGCCGTTGGTATGGGTATTATGGGTGCAGGTTTATTGATACTCACCTTTACTACCTTAAACCTAACAGCCTTTGTAATTGCCACCGGCATGCTTACCATGGGCTGCGGTACGGTAGTTACTTTAGGTTCGGATATGGTGATTGCCTGCGCACCTAAAGAAAAAGCGGGCGCCGCAGCCGGTTTGTATGAAACCAGCACTGCCATAGGTGCGGCCCTGGGCATAGCACTACTGGGAAGTATTAGTGTGGCGGTTTACCGGGGCATCATGTCCTTGTATAAAATAGGCGGTTTAAGCGGCAACATGGGGCAAACGTTAAAAAGCACTTTGGGTGGCGCCTATGCTGTATCAAAAAAATTAAATAACGCCACCGGCGATGCTGTTTTGCGCGAAGCCCAGCGTGCGTTCAGCCTGTCGTTCAACGTTGCCGCGGGTATAGATGCGGTATTGATACTGGTCATCACCGCCGCCATTGCGCTGGTACTGGCAAAGCGCAGGGCTTAACTGGCTTCGGCGAGTTTTTCGTTCTCCAGCAGTTTTATCAGAGCCTTTTCGGCTATGTTTAACTCTACCGATTTGATATCCTGCTTCTCATCCAGCTCGTTGATGTATTTGAAGATGGTACCCTCCTCGTAGCTTTTGATAACTGTGGGGTGTACATAGTACTTTTTGCAAACCGTACGGGTATTACCCAGGTTAACGGCCACCTCATCCAATACGCTAACTATCTTTTTGCGGCACTCGCTAAGTGTATTAAACTCCCCGGCTTCTTTAAACGCGTACAGCGCGCTTACGCTCCCAGCCCAGGTGCGGAAATCTTTGGCGGTAAAATCCTCTCCGGTAATTTCTTTGAGGTAGTTATTGATATCGCCCGAGCCTATGGTACAGCGTTCCCCGTCTTCGTTATAATATTGAAATAAGTCCTTCCCCGGTATATCACGGCATTGCTTCACCAGGTTAGCCAGCTTCCTGCTTTGCAGGGCAACTTTGTGGAACACCCCTTTTTTACCTTTAAACTCAAAGTTTATTTTGGTACCCTCTATTTTAACATGCTTGTTCATCAGCGTGGTTAAACCGAAGGAACCGTAAAGTTTTTTGTAAGATTCGTTGCCCACCCTTATGCTGGTTAGTTCCATCAGCCTGACTACGAGCGCTACTACTTTTTCATGATCGAGGTTGCGGCGGGCGAGGTCATGATCTACCCGTTCGCGTATGGCAGGCAGGTGCGATGCAAAAGTCTGCATACGATAGTATTTGCTTTGATTGCGGATCTTGTTCCAGTACGGATGGTAGCGGTACTGTTTACGGCCGGCAACATCAGTGCCTGTGAACTGCAAGTGCCCGTTATCATAAGGCGAGATCCAAACCTTGGTATAGGCCGGTGGTATCACCAGGGCGTTGAAACGTTTTATCAGTGCCTTGTCTTTAACCAATTCGCCGTCAGCATTGTAAAAACTCCAGCCCTTGCCGGCTTTTTTGCGGGTATAGCCGGGCGCAGAATCAGCCACATAGCGCAGCCCTACAGCTTTTGCAGTAACCTTTGGGTCGCGGCCAATTTTTTCGAGTTTTTTAAGGAGACGGTTCATGTCAGATTACAACACAGCACGCAGTTATAAGTTTGTGGCATTGGTTTCTCCGTAGAGATAATATTGATTTACAGGTTTTTAATTATATTTACCAAACCAGTGCCTTAATATGAGATTAATTCTTGTTAAACAATTTTTTGAAGAAAACACCGAATTGGCTGCATTCCCCGAATGGGCGGAGATGGTACAAATGTCGGTTGATTACTACACCCGTGTTGGCTTTAACCCGCCCTGGATAAGTTATTACGCCGAGGAAAACGGGCAATTGGTAGGCTGCGGTGGCTTTAAAGGTAAACCAACAAACGGGCAGGTAGAAATAGCATACTACACCTTTCCTGATTACGAGCACAAAGGCGTAGGCGGTAGAATGTGCCGTGAATTAGTGGCACTGGCACAACAGGCGGATTCATCCATCACTATTACTGCCCGCACACTGCCCGGCGAAAACCACTCTACGCAAATACTCAAAAAAAATAATTTTGAGTTGGCAGGTACCATTATGGACGAAGAGGACGGCGAAGTTTGGGAATGGAAATATGCCGGTGATTAGTTGGCTGATAAAGCTACTTTCTATTCACCACTCACAGCGACGCCACCACATACTCCACCTGCTCGGCATGCACATCCAAATGCGTTACAAAACGGATGCGGTGCGTATCAGTACTATTGGCTTTAATACCCTTTGCTTCCAGCCGGACCAAAACTGCATTGGCTGGCTCTACGGTATCAAACAAAATAATATTTGTCTCTACCGGTACCACATTGGTTACCCAGCTTTGTTTGCCAAGTTCTTCGGCCATTATTTGGGCGTGTTTGTGGTCTATCTTCAAACGTTCAACGTGATGATCGAGAGCGTAGATGCCCGCAGCGGCTAAAAAGCCAGCCTGGCGCATGCCTCCACCCAAAACCTTGCGGATACGGCGTGCATACTTAATAGTTGCCTTGTCTGCCAGCAATACCGAGCCCACAGGCGCTCCCAAGCCCTTACTTAAGCAAACAGATATCCCATCAAAATACTTGCCGTAATCGGCTGCATTATCGCCTGTATGGGCAAGCGCATTAAACACGCGGGCACCATCCAAATGCAGTTTAAGGCCCCTGGCCTTGCACAATTCGGCAATGGATTTTATATGCTCTAAAGTATAGCAGCTGCCACCGCCTTTGTTCACCGTATTTTCCAGCACAACCAAACTGGTGTGCGGGTAATGGATATTGTCTTCATTAATTTCGGGTTCTATCATTTCCGGCGTAAGGATGCCCCGGTACCCGTTTAATAATCGGGTAGATACACCCGAGTTAAAAGCAATACCCCCACCCTCGTAACGGTAAACGTGCGCGGTTTGGTCGGCTATCAGCTCATCCAGCGGCTGGGTAAAGCATTTAATGGCTATTTGGTTGGTCATGGTGCCCGATGGGCAAAAAATGGCTGCTTCCATGCCAAACAGGGCGGCAGCTTTTTCTTCCAGTGCGTTCACGGTTTCGTCCTCGCCAAACACATCATCACCCACGTTGGCGCTCCACATAGCCTCCAGCATTCCGGGTGTAGGTTTTGTTACGGTATCGCTGCGCAGGTCGACGGTCATCATATCCTAAATTATTTTATATTTGGTTTCAAATATCTAAATCTTATGCGAAGAATTTTCCTCCTTTTGTTGATTTCGTGCGCATCATGCTCAGTTTCCGCCCAAATAGGCAAATGGACTGCCGGCTGTTACTACCTATCAGACAGTAGCAAAGTTTGCGGTAGTATTAAATGGAATGTACCTACCCGTAATATTTTCAAAGGCGATGGCGACCATATCCAGTACCGGGTTGCAGATACGGCTGAAAAAATAAAGGTTTCCACCAAGGAATTACGGGGCTTTGTAATTAAAGCAGACAGCTTTGTAGTATCGCATAACCCCGAATTGGCCGATTACCCTGTATTATTGGTAAGGTTAAATTCGCCACTTAAGCTGTACCTCAATTTAAGAGAAAATAATATGGGCACACCTGGATTTGGCAGCGGGTTAACCCTTTCTGTTGGCTATTATACCGCATACGACAAGCGCTATTTTTACGGGACTAACCCAAACGGCATAACACAAATAAGCAGAAAGAATTTTAAAGAAGTGATGAGCCGGGTATTGTCTGATACCGAATACTTTGTGAAAATGATCAAAGATGAGTTGTACAGGTATGGCGATATGGAAGAACTTTTAAAGGCTTACGAGGCAGCTAAACTAAGGGCTGCCAAATAGTGATTATCAACCATAAAAATAGAATTCAAAAGTAATGGTCAACATGCTCCGTAATAAATTACCCTCCTCATTATTCTTCTTAATACTCCTTTTATCGGGCAATAGCTTATTTGCCCAAAATTGGCAACCGGGATATTACACCGATATACGAGGCGTTAAATATGCCGGCATCATCCGCCCATGCCCCGGCGGCAAAGGCCCTTTCCCGGGCGAGGGGTACATCGAGTTTAAAGATTCGGAAAAAGGTGAAGTTATCCCACTCAGCACCAGCGACCTGCAATCATTTGTGGCTGGTAGGGACAGCTTTGTGGTAGCCAAACAACCCGTTACCGGCAAATGGACAAAAACGCCAACCGATTTTGTACGCGTGGTGATGAACGAGGAAGTTAAAGTTTACGCCCTCCGGGTAGCCGATGGCAGTCCGGCAACTTACAAAGGCAGCGGTAAAACCCGAAAGATACCAACAGCGGTGAAGGTAGTTTTTGGCGGTTATTCTGCCGACAGGAACAGCGCCATAGTTCAAAATCCAGCCGTCACTAAAGACGGCTTATACAAGGAAGCGCCAAACTACACAGTACCGGTTGCGCCAAATAGCATAACCTGGGGGCCATCAAACCAGGGCAGCAATTACAAAAAGCGGTATTACTACGGCAGCAGCCCGAACGAGCTGCAATACGTAACCGATAAAAATTTTGGCGAGATGTTAACGGCCGTAATGCAGGCCCAGCCAAAGGTTGTGGAATATATTAAGGCCAACCCCTACGGGCTGGACAATATTGAACAGCTTATTGCGTATTTTTACAAAGTAAAAGCTGAAGGGAAATTATAAGCAACTCAGTCTTTGATAAACACTGTAATAAACGATGCATTCCATAAAAAAATATCTTTCCGCAGCGGCGGTTCTTCTTTCCATAAACCTTACAGCCAATGCCCAGAAGTGGCAACCCGGTTATTTCATTGATATTAAGGGTGTTCGTTCGGACGGGTTTATCATCTCCAACCCCGGCGGTAACGGCCCTATCAAAAACGAAGGCTTTATTGAGTTTAAGGATGGCGAAAAAACCGAGCCGTACAAACTCAGCACCAGCGATCTGCAATCGTACGTGGTAGGTAAGGACAGCTTTGTTGTAGCCCACGCCCCCGGCAACGAAACCTGGGCAAAAAAAGAACTTGATTTTGTGCGCGTAGTAGTAAACGAAGAAACAAAAATTTACGCTACCCGTGGCGCAGGCAGCGGCAGTGGTATGGGCAATAAAGTGCGTTTCTCTCCGGCTGTAGGCTTAAGCACGGGCGGTGGTGGTTACGGCGGCGGTTTAGGCGGCGGGCTGGGCATATCCATCGGCGGCGGTGGTGGCGGTAGCGGCGATAAATCGAAAATTAGCTATTACTATGGCAGTAATACAGCAACCATGCGGCATCTTACCGAGGAAAACTTTATTGATGTAATGAGTGATGCTATGGGCGACGAGCCAGAAGTGGTGGAGCAGATCCGCGCAGGCCGCTTTGCATTGGGCAATATGGATAAACTGGTGGATTATTTTAATAAAGTAAAGGCATCGCACAAATAATGAGTTGGCAGTTTGCGGTGGGTAATTTTCAGTTCTCAGCAAGAAAATAATAGATTTGACAACTTTTAAAGGGATTGCCTAATCTGATCCTGCACAAAACAACATGAAAAAATCAATAGCAATAGATATGGACGGCGTAATTGCCGATGTAGAACAGCATTTTTTAAACTGGTACCACCGCGATTACGGCACCCTTTTACAAAGGGCGACTTGGCCGGCAAAAACGATGATACCTTATTCCCGGGAACCGGCGTAGCACGCA
>NZ_CAMLOV010000169.1 GCF_946481715.1 uncultured Mucilaginibacter sp.
TTCTATTGTCGAATTACTAAACCCTTACAATTGCGAGGAACGAAGCAATCTCTACATAGGACAAGCAAACATGCAAATCGTTTAACTACCGGCTTCAAACAAAAAAAGGCCCCGTCACCGGAGCCTTGTATATTTCAATCAGACAATTATTACGATACCTGTATCAAATGCTTCAGCTGTATCACTTCCTTCTCATCTAAAAACCTCCAGCGGCCGCGGGGCAGGTCCTTCTTGGTAAGGTTGGCGTACACCGACCGGTCAAGCTTTACCACCTCGTAACCCAGGCTCTCGAAAATACGACGCACAATGCGGTTTTTGCCGCTGTGTATTTGTATGCCCACTTCCTTTTTGGTGCCACCGGCTACGTAGGAGATGCTATCAGGCTTAATCAACCCGTCTTCCAGCTCCAACCCGAAGGCGATCTTGTTCAGGTCGCCCTGGCTGAGGGATTTGCTCAGTTCTACATTATAAAGCTTGGTGATGCTGTTGCGCGGGTGCGACAGTTTATCCGCCAGGTCGCCGTCGTTGGTCATTAATAGTAAGCCGGTTGTATTACGGTCCAGGCGGCCAACGGGGTAAATGCGTTCTTTGCTGGCCTTCTCTACCAGGTGCATTACGGTGCGGCGCTCCTGCGGGTCGTCGGTAGTGGTAATGTAATCCTTTGGTTTGTTCAGCAGCACGTATATATTCTTCTCACGTTTCAGGGCCTCGCCGTTGTAGCGTACCAGGTCCTTCATCGGGTCAACCTTGTGGCCAAGTTCGCTTATCACTTCACCGTTTACCGATACCACACCCGCGGCAATCAGCTCATCGGCCTTGCGGCGGCTGCAGATACCAGCATTGGCAATATAACGGTTCAGGCGTATCAGCCCATCGTCTTTAGCTTTTGGTGCGGCCGGGTTTTTACGGCCACGCATGGTGCGGGTTGGTCCGTCGCCTTGCGGGCGGTCGTCGTCACCGCGTTTTTTAAAGCCGGATGTAGTGTTGGCAAAATCTTTTTTACCCGTACCGGTAGCGCCTGTTTTTGGCGTACGGTTGTAAGGCTTGCGCTCGCCGCTGGTATCGCCAAAGGCACGCTTTGGTTTCTCATCGCTGCCGAAGCTGCGTTTCGGGCGGTCGCTATCGGTGCCGGTGGTGCGGCTGCCGTAGGGTTTATCTTTTGTAAAAGTCTTTTTATTGGGGAACGATGACGGGCCAAGGCCACGTTTTGGGCGGTCTTCACCGCTATCGCCTGTGGGGCGGCCGCTGTAGGGCGCGCTCTTAGGAGTAAAGGGTTTGCGCTCGTCGCCGCCGAAGCTGCGTTTTGGGCGGTCGCTGTCGCCGGTGGGGCGGCCGCTGTAGGGCCTGCCTTTTGGTACAAATGCCTTTTTATCGCCACCGCTGAATGAACTGCCCGACGATGTGCCGCGTTTTGGGCGCTCGCTGTCGCCTTCGGGACGGTCTGCGTATGGTTTTGAGTTGGTGGATGACCTTTTATCGGTACTGTAGTGGTTTTTACTGTCGGCACCGCGGCTGCCGTAGGGCTTGCCTGCTGATGAAGATGAAGTGCGTTTTGACGCGCTTTCGCCGCTTTTGGGGCGGGCTGATGATCTGTTTGGCTTGTCGTCGCGACTGCCCGTTGGCTTCTTAAATACCATGTTATTTTTTGTTTGCGCTTTCGCAGCGTGAGCCCCAAAATTACGAAAAATAACGGTCTTTTTATCAAAAAATTTAAAAAACCATATCGGCACAAAAACGTTGTTTAAAGCAGTTTAAAGCCCGTTTTTGTACGGTTCGGCAAAACGGTCGATACACTAACCCCATACTAAGTGGTTGACAATGTGATTTATATAGCGTACCTTTGCAGCACATCATACCAAATGTTCATTAAATGAGTAAATTAGAAATGCTAAAAAAACACTTAATTACGTGCTCCGTAATCGTGGTGCTGGTTATCATTTCCAGGCTTAACATTTTCAGTACAGAACCTGTATTATTAACAAAAACAATTCCAAAAACTACTATCGCCGTAACGCCTCTTGCCCTTGTATTTAACAAGGCCGAAGAAACCGTTAACGTGTTTAGTTTTGCCAACGAGGCCATCCCGCTTAACGATAAGCGCGTCGATCTGAAACTACAAAAATCGATATCAAAAAACAGGTTTAAACATGTGCAGTCAAACATCCTGCACGCCAAGGCCGACAAACTTTTCCCTATCATCGAACCCATCCTTAAAGCCTACGGCATCCCCGAAGATTTTAAGTTTGTGCCACTGGTAGAGAGCGGTTTAGCCGAAGGCACCTCGCCAAAAGGCGCACGTGGTATATGGCAGTTTATGCCCGGCACCGCGCGTAGCTACGGGCTAAAGGTAAGGGGTGGGGTAGACGAGCGCCTAAACGTGCGCAAATCAACCATCGCGGCCTGCAAGTACATTAAAGAACTGTACGGCGAATTTAACAGCTGGACCTTAGCCGCCGCCGCCTACAATAACGGCAGCATTAAGCTGGAGCGCGCTATTAACAAGCAAAATGAGGATAACTATTTCCGCATGAACCTTAACCGCGAAACCGGCAGCTACGTGTACAAGCTTATCGCCATGAAAGAGATCATCAACAAGCCGCGCAAGTACGGTTACAACAACTACTACGGCTACCTGCAAAAACCGGTACCTTACCTGTTAGCAGCAGCCAACTAATATCAAGTAATTCCACAAAAATTACGGAGCACATGTAAGAGCCGTTTCGCCCAGTTGGCGGAACGGCTTTTTTATTTTGTTTATTTTGGAGATTACACCGATAGGGAATGATTACACCGATTATTTTTTGGATTGCACTGATAAGGGGTGATTGTTCGCAGTTGATTGTTTTTTTAAGGCGCTCAAGAGGGCTTTGCCGTTACACCGATTTTGTTTGATAGGGGTTACCCCGCGCGTGCATCAACGAGGCCACGTTAATATAATTTGGCTAAACCCAAAAAAAATGATCATGCCGTTGCCGGTCATGATCATTAAACGGATTCTAAAGTATATATTAACTCATCCGGTAGTTTGCGTGTATTACCAATAACTCACCGAATAACTATTTGTGGTAAAGGTCATGCCATTCCCGTTAGTCCCAAAACACGATGTAATTTCATAACCAAGTTGAACATTACCTAAAGTAATATTACCAAACCAGCCCTGGTTCTTTATCCAGTTTTGAATGGCTTTAACATCCACAGTCCCTGAATTTGTTTTGCTGGTTCTTAAAAATGAAAAAACTTCGTTGCCGCCATTGTTACCCCTGAAAACATTCCAGGTATGGCCGCCAACGGTTACATTGGTATATACGGGTACCGGATTACCAGACGCATTCCAGTTATATGATATAGGTTTAACATTTCCGCTACCATTTGTATTACCGGTATAATTCATCCATAACATGGTTTCGTAAAGATTATTGCTATCCCAGATATCATAACTGGCACTCCACGCTCCGCCGGAAGGCGTAGTTAAATTGAAACTACTGTTGCAACCGTTAAGATTGCTTAATGCCACACCCACATATTTTGTAGAATTCGGGTACGATTTAATTCCCCCTGTGTTTGGATGATTGGCCCAGATCCCCCAGTTACTATAGGAATTGGCCCAGATACTTTGGCCACCGGCCCCACTACCCCAAATATTGTTGTAAACGGTGTACCCGCCGTTTTGCCAGGAAGCATACTGAGCCGAAGATGACCAGTTCGCTTCAACCTGGGCATTGGCTTTTACCGGTTCTGCATCGTTTTTCTTACACGCGGTAAACAATGCCGCTACCAGCAGTACACAAAGAGCTTTTTTCATAAAGTAATTTTTTAGGTATTAATTAATTGGTTAATTAATAACAAAGATATATTGCTGAAAACCATCTATGTTTGCACTGGTATCTCAATTATTTACACTAATATCTCAATGATAATATATACTTAATATGCCGTACCCTGAATTGATGCATATACAATTATTGGGGCCTTCCAAAGTCCAATACCCAATAATCATTTAACCGCGAAGCGCCCATTTCAGCGTAAAGCGTATCCATCATAGCCATGCAATGCTCTTCACTGTTTTCCCAGCCAAGCACTACACCGGCAACGTTTGTATACCCCCGTGCGATATTTTCGCCAACGTACGGCCCTGTGTAACCCGCTTTTTGAGCCCTTACAATCGGGAATGATCCGTCAGGCGCAATGTGGCTGAAGTAATTATTGTTAACCATATCTTTAACATGCTCATCAGCTGCCGCTTCCAATAAGGTATTCCACTTCAATTCGGCAACCGGCGGCATATACGTGGCACCGCACATACATCCAACATGCCTTAATTTATTAACCGCAGCCAGCATTTCATCCCGGATGCCGGCTTTCGGCTGCTCTTCTTTTGAGCACCCCGTAACAACCATGAAAAACAGCGTGAATATTAAAACGGAGATGATCAATCCTTTTTTTCGAAACATAATCAATAATCTGAGTAAGCTAATTTAATTATACTTTTTTTGAATAGTAAGTGAAAAATAAAGTCTCAGGCAAAAATCACCCATCTATTACCTAAAAAATCAAATAATTAAACAACAGATTAACATTTGGGGGTCTATTAATAAACAATCCTTATACAAATCTGTCCCGCCAACGGTGTAATTTTATATCCGCCAAACCGTCCGGCACCCTGCAATCTACCCGGACCCGGCATAAACCAATTGTAACTAAAAGTTTAATAACCTCCTATTTTTATATGAGTTAGCAAAATTACGTTGCTACCATGCCAAAGCAATAGGTGTACATTATTGAAGCAACAGATATCAAAACCATCACTATGTTAAAACCGGCAAGTATTCACCTGTTCGATCAGGAAGCTATCGTGTTCAGTTACCAACCCGACAAAAAAGCGGTAGTGCATTTTATTGGAGGCAGTTTGCAACAAAACCTGTTTATTAAAGATCTGTTTACAGATACATATCAACTCATCCATTCCGCATGTGCGGATGGCGGTTTTGCAGATGCGGTATCAATACAGCCGGATATTATACTAATTGATATTTCTGCACAGCATATTAATGGGATTGCGTTATGCAAGAGGCTTAAGGACTATCCCGCAACATGCGATATCCCGGTAGTTTTACTTACCCATAATACCTCAGAGCAGCAAATGTTGGAAGGGTTAGAAAGTGGTTGCGACGATTGCATATCAAAAACATCATCCTTTTTGATATTACTTGTAAAGATCAAAAACCTGATCAACACACGTAGGAGGCTAAGCGGAAGCTTCTTAAATAAGCAGGGTT
Source organism: uncultured Mucilaginibacter sp. (assembly GCF_946481715.1). The sequence continues at coordinate 5,277 of NZ_CAMLOV010000169.1, forward strand.
ATGACGTAAGTACCGCTGATCTTAAATTCATTAAAAATGCCTATCGGATCGTGGACGAAAATATTGGTGACCCAACTTTTAACGTAACTGATTTTGCCAGGGCTATTGGCCTGAGCAGGGCGCAGCTTTATCGAAAAATAGACCGCATATCGGGGCAGTCGGTAAAAGAGTTTGTCAGGATAATCCGCCTGAAAAAAGCATCCGAAATGCTTACTAAAACCAGCTATAACATCTCCGAAGTTGCTTATCGGGTGGGCTTTAGCTCCATTGCATATTTTACCAAATCATTTAGTAACCTTTATGGCCTGCCCCCTTCAAAATACATTTCCAGGTAATACCATTTGCAAGTAACACTAACCTATTAGTCCGTATGCTACGAGGGAGGGGACTTATACGGTAGGCATAGGTGGATGTTGCGCCACCCCATCTCCACCCTGTCATCCCGAACCGAGGTACGAGGGAGGGAACTTATACGGTAGGCATAGGTGGATGTTGCGCCACCCCATCTCCACCCTGTCATCCCGAACCGAGGTACGAGGGAGGGATCTTGTTCGGCATGCATGGGAGGATGTTCTTAGCAACGAAATATTGTTTTAAAGATAAAACAAATCCCTCCCAGAGGAGGGTAGGGAGGGGTTTAGCCATTATGAAGCTAACTGCTAACTGCCCACTGCCCAACTGCCCACTGAACCATGGCAGTCCCGCTGATAGAAGCGGGCCGGGCTTTGCCGGGCTACGCTGCGCTTCGGCCGCCCCTTCCGCACACAAGCCCTCGCGCGGGCGGCTTCCCCTCTCAATCCCTACTGCGAATGCAGGGTTAGTTAAAACATCCGTTATTTAATTACATATGCACCTTGCATGATTTGGCACGGGTAGGCTGCGCGCTTGCCCTGGCGCTGCATACCTGCGCGAGTTCGAGGGGGACTTACTTGATAATAGGCACTGTAGACAGGTCAATTAATATGATTAAATATTATTAGGAATAATAACTAATTGTTACATTCGCAATAGAGATTTATCCTTAATGCCTATATTATTAATTATTTATGTTGATGATTTAAATAGCTTAGGACGACTAATTACAAGTCATATTACCACGATGTTAGGTGAAAGATTTGAAAATATAATAATATTTGAATATGAACTTCTGGGTTTGGGCTTTAGCTACTCTGTTAATTCAAGAAAGCGCTTCAACTAGCGCAAGTATGACTGTTGCTTATCAAAACCATCACAATATCTATTTTTTTTGCGGCTTCTTTTTATTTGCGACAATAGTAGAAATCATAGCAGCCCATCGGTTAAGTTTATATTTGAAAAGGAAAAATTTATCTATAAAGTACTTGAAGTTTATAACAAAGTATATTGATAAAGCAGTGGGTCTTGTAAGCATACATGAAAAGAAGATTTTTATTCTAATATTATCGAGTTCAGTATTCCCCGCATATATTACAACCCTTGTTACTTCTTGTTTTAACTTACCGTTTAGAACGGTATTTATCTATAATCTTTTAGGGAATATATTGTGGTTTATTGTACTATGGACCGTGGTGATTGGAGTAAATAAAGTAGTCACTGATCCACAAGCATTGCTCTTAAAAACATTGATAGTAGTGCTTCTGATTTTTATAGTTCAAAAAATTATATATAGAATAATAAAAAACAAAATAAGCTAATCATTATTTTTAACTTTAATAGATATTGTCCAGCCGTGTAACGTTTGCTAATTAATAAATTAATGAATCCATCAAAAAGTCTTTACAATTATCACGCGAAAAATATTCTGCTTGTTCGCTCAAAACTGTTTTCCTCGTTAGAAGAAACATCACCTAAAATGACCATAGCGGCCAAAAATATCTTGGCCGTTAAATTAAAAACGTCAGAGTCTGATAGTTTGCCGAGAATGTTTGAATTGTTCCCCTGGATTTTAGCTGATTTGTCAGGCCTAAATAAGAAGAAATGCCAAAACATTTCAATCAGTTGGTTATCAATTTACTTGTATATTATTTTCCTAGATGACCATTTGGATGTGAAAACTGATTTAAAACCGGAAGAGTTCATTGGCACCTCTCTTTTGGCGCAAAAGGGCTTATTAAGTTTGTTTAAGATTGTCAATGGAACGAAATATGAAAAAGTATTTAATAAATCTTTAATGTCATCTGCATCAGGACAATTAACGGATGTTTTAGAAAAAGCCGTTATTTGCAATAATGAAATTGATAAGGTTCATTCTGCTTCTGGAAAAAATAGCATATTGATAGCTTGCGCTGGAGCAATTGCTGCAAGCGGCAGTAAAAAATCGGATTTTATTATTGCATTAACTCAAAAGCTTTTATTATCTATTCAACTTTTAGATGATCTAGCTGATTTTGAACAAGACTTTAAGCAAGGGAATATCACAATTTTACTAAATGAAACAGCAAAAAAGTTGGGTGTAACACAAGTTCCAATAGAACGGAAAACACTATTAGAGGAGATAGTTTTATCGAATGCATTACTTAATGTTTTAAAAGTAGTAGAACAAAGTTTGAAGGCAGCAATGATTCTAATAAGTAAAAATTCACCTGCCAAAAAAGGAAAAAATCCGTCAAGAGTTTTTTTCCAAGAGCTGCAATCGGAAACATCAATTTTTATAGAATTTTTAGTGCAGTGTGGCGGTTTCGAGTCGTATACAAATGAAGAAAAAGAAGCGGTGTTAGATAAGGTGGATAAATACATTAAGAAAATTTATTTGCATACCTAATGGCTGGCTTTATAAAAGACGGTGTAAAGAGCATTGTTGAATACTTAGTTAATCCTGTTTTGTTTATATCACTGGTCGGGCCAACATTAATGGAAATTAATTTGGAACTAATGGATAACCAACACTCCCATTTGAATCGGAGTGATAAATTTAATTCCCTATTGAGTAATGAATATAATTATGCATTAAATGCCTATAATATTCAGTTGTTTGTATTAATATTATCTATAATTTTCGCAGTAATTGAAACAGTAAAAGCCTTTTATCAAATTGGCAACAATTATCCGATTTTAAAATTGAAGCACGCTATTCATAATTCAGTACCAACCATGGGCATTATATTTTTAGCGTTTGTTTTGACTTTTTTATTTTGTAAAGCTTTATTGTCCGGCTCATTTGCGTCAGAAGAGATTGTTTCTATGTACTTAAAAAGCAACGAAAACAAAATCGGAGATTTTTTGGGTGTTACTATACCGCTACCGCCATTCGAAAGTTTGCTAACAAAATACCGAATCGTTATTTTTATTTATGGAGTCCTTTTTTTAGTGTGGGAAAAGAAAGGAATCCCGGATTTAAAACGAAAGCTTGCGACCACAGATCGAAAAAGGGGCACTAAGCAGCAATAAGCATAGTGATACTTACACTTAAAATTCACCCGTTCCCATCAAATGCGCTTCCCCTGCTGACCCACGTGTGAACAACATTGTAGCAATCGTCAGCTATGCAGGTCCGATATTCGTGGCGCCCATGCACCAGCGTAGGGCATCTTGTCATACTTTGCAATTCTGTCATTAATTAACGTCAGATAGTGTAGGCATTACACGGGGAGTGTGCATGACAGGATGTCATCGATGAAAAGTTGTAAAATTTTTATTACATAAATTAAGGCGGTGGAAACACGAATGAATCCTGTTTTTGAACCATACTAAGACCGAGTCTATAAAAGGAGATTGACTTTGGCACAAGGTATGTTTAATGAGTTTTGGTTTTAAAAAAGAAAGCCCTTTGGACGTCGTGAATCCAAAAGGGCTTGTTTTTTTAAAAGCTGAAGAGATGCGCTCTTATGCTTTGTAGTATAGTTTTAAACGGCGCAAAGGTAAAAAAAGTTTCTATTTAACGAGTTTTTCTGTAAAAAGAGATATTGGTATTGTAAAACGTTTGGTACTCTCTCGATAGTAAGGGTTTCTGATCCTACCTCCAATCAGGGAATTATTGTCCCAGCCCTTGGCGGGCTGGGTATTTTTTTACCAAACAATTTAATTTATGCTAATTTTTACAGAAAACGACTGGCAGCTTTACGCAAAACGCCAGCGAATGTACAACCAACGAAAAAGAAGGGAGTTAGAACATGGCAACAACTAATTACCGTGCGTTGGCCGAAAGCGCCCAATTTTTACAAAATCCAGATCGAATTGCCTTAAGTAAATCTTTTTCGGACGAATTGTCGAGTATTTCTTACAGCGACGTGTTGTATTATGTCCGGATAGCTATGAATGGCGTGGACGAGACATACACCCAGCGCAGCAAAGATGCTGGTGAAAAGGTTAAGAACCATCTTATTAACGGCGGATTGAAAGATGTGAGTTTCGCTTATCAAGGTTCTGTAATGACTAATACCCATATTAAAGGCTATAGCGATATAGATTTACTGGCTATGTCTGAAAAGTTCTATAGTCGCGATATTAGTGAGGTAAACCGCATCCTACAAGATCCGGTAAGGAAGCAATCCTATCACATACCACAAATAAACAGCCTCATAACTGAACAAAACCTATCGGTATATCAAGGCAGTTCATTAGAGGATTTACTTCTGCTGCGTTTAAATTCGGAAACGATTTTATCAGGAGTTTATAGTATTCACGACCTCACCAAACCCAAATCAATTAAAATCCACAATACTAATTTAAAACGCGATGTCGATATCGTAGTTGCTAACTGGTATGACGATATTAGATCTATCGTAAACGGCAGAGGTGAAAACCGTGGCATCCAAATCTATAATAAAGAACTGCACCAGGTTGGCAATGCTGATTATCCGTTTTTGAGTATTAGTCGTATAAATTCCCGCAGCAGCCAAACAAGTGGGCGTTTAAAGAAAATGATTCGTTTTCTGAAAAACCTTAAAGCAAAATCGACACTTGCAATTGGTTTAAATAGCTTTGAGTTCAATGCCATATGTTATGATATCGCTCCAACAAAATATCAAACACTAACTTACTATCAATTGGTTTATGTGCTTTATCAACAAATTCATGCGTTAGCAAGTAGCGCATATTTGGCCGATAATCTACTTTCGGTGGACGGAAGCGAATTTGTATTTAGGGGCAAACCAAGTAAACTGGAGAGTCTCAAGAACCTTTTAATAGAAATTCAAGCGATTTACATCGATTTAAATAACGCCATTTAATATGATTAAGAAAAGATTGTTTATTGGGTCGTCAGCCGAACAACTCACCACCCTTAACGAAATCGTTGCTCTAATTGGTGACGCCGCCGAATGCACACGTTGGACCAATGCCTTTGGTAACAACGAAAGTACACTAAACGCACTAATTAAACAGACGCGATTATCTGATTTTGCGATTTTACTGGCCACAAAAGATGACATTACCAAGCAACGAGATGAGGTATTAACAACGCCAAGGGATAATGTTATTTTTGAATTTGGTTTATTCTTAGGAGCCGCTGGACCTGATAAATGTTATCTCATTGCTGAAGAAGATGCTGACTTACCTACCGATTTAGATGGTATTACAGTTGCTAAATTTTCACGTACTCCCGGCAAATACAACTCCTTGGATAAAATTGTGGATAGCATTAAAGAACAAATCAACAAACTCGCCAATCTCAGCGAACTCGGATTATTGGCTTCCACAGCACTTGCAATAGGTTATTATAATAGCTTTATAAAAAGGGTTTGTGAAGAAATTCACACTAACAGTAGCGTTGTTATTGAAGACAAAGAAGTTAAAATTAAAAGCTTCCGCTTAAAAGTCGTTATTCCCGAAACGTTGGATGATTCCGGGGTGGCTAACTTTACGATGCTATATAATCGCCAGCATGAATTAAAAGGAGCCTCGACGTTTGTATCTTCAACTAGCGCAAATAAACGCGGTTATCCATTTCATTTCAAAGTTGATCCTCCTGATCAAGACATGAATCAACCGATAGATATCCATATATTGGACATACCTGGTACACTAAGCACAATAGTAGAGTGCTTAAAACTTTACTTGCCCTCGGGTTTAGTAGGGTTTAATATCGATATGGATTATTTGGAAAAACGAGAACTGGAAAATTTCACAAAGGTGCTAAGGCATTTGGTTGACAGGAATGCAGCAACCAAATCGTACGTAGGAGTAGAAACAGAAGTTAAACTATCTTAATCAATATAAAGGGCAGCTTTTTAACTGCCCTTTATTATTCCCCCACTAATCGAAGTGTAGCAAAGTGAACTTCGATCTATAACAATATAACCTCCGACTTCTCCCACACCACACCCTCCCCACCTAAACCCGATAGCAGCGTAAAGCCCGTAAACGCAGCGCAGCGAAGTGCGGACTTGCAGCGTATAGCGGGGTTATCGGCACCCAAGCACCACTGCCCCCGCTTTTCAAAAACCCCCAGCTGCTTCCCAATTTTAACACTCCCATGGCTTTTCTGCGGTCGGTTTTTGCAGATATTTG
>NZ_CAMLOV010000170.1 GCF_946481715.1 uncultured Mucilaginibacter sp.
TTCACCTGGTTGCCAGCACCATCCAGCCCATCCCAGGTTACTTCGTTGCCACCTGCATTTATTGTTCCGGTCAGCTTCCTGTCGATAGCATCATTAAACAGATTGTTATGATTGATATCGATACTAATAGTATAACTGCCATTGGCAGTGGATGTGAATTTTACTTTACCACCCGGATTGGCTGTGCTTGCCTCGCCCGAAACTCCGTCTGTCCCAACAAAACTTACGTTGCCTAGGGTAGGCAAAACCGGAACATTTACCAACCATGTTGAGCCGCGACCCGGCGTATTTGCAGACGCGGGCAGGTCGGGCGCAGGGGTATTGAAGAATATTTTATGGGTGATATCTGAAGGAGTGTCGTAATTACGGGGATTATATGCATCCGGGGTGCTGGTATTGTTAACGCTTTTGTAAGATGGCGATCCATCCGCTTTACGGAACCCTTTATTGTTTACAAAAAAAGTAAAGCCATTGCCGGCCTGTCCGTTATTATCCAACGTGTAATGGTAACCGTCTTTGGTCAATATGTTTAATACTGCGTTAAAACCCACATCAAACGTACCCAATATACCCGAAAGCACGTTGGTGAATACGCGCCCTGTTAAGAACGCAGTGTTGCCGGCATTCCGCACCGATACATCAAAAGCTGCGATATATCGGTTGCCCGGTTGTACCCATTGAGTGTTTACGGGTATGGCGGGTGGGTTTCCGCCAAAATCGGCACCGTTGTTTGGCGATACAAAATCCACCTCCCAAATCCCCTCCTGCCCAGCCATTACAGTACGGATGTAGGGTTGATAGCCACCGGCATTAGGCAACGGACCCGCAAGTTCCTGCGTACGCGTACCAATAAAACCAATCGTTAACGACGAGCCGCTGGAATAGGTTGCCCCATCCGGCGCCCGCATGTTGATAGTACCTAATGATACCCCCTGAGCGCTGGACCCCACATAAATTACCTCCCCGGCTTTTACATATACCTTCATGGTACCCATAGTTGGGAACGGGTACGATGGATTCTCGACAAGCGATGAAAGCAAATAGGCCCTGTTGCCGCCGTTAGCGGCCAGGTCTTTACTTCCTTCGGCAAAAAGCGCGGTAGCAAAGCTCAGTATAAAGCACAATATACAGCTACGTTGAAGCCACTTACGCACAGAGAAATTTAAAGACGCTATAGCCATATGGGTTGCCGGGGGCGCAGTTGTTTATTACCAGCAAGGGCTAAATTAGCGATTTCTGTATTGATAATGGCGATTAAAGCATTGCGGCAACCCATATTTTAATCAGAAGCAAACGCTACATATTTATCCCTGCAAACTTACATCGATGCCCATCTCTGCATAGCGTTTGCTGAGGGCATCTTTCTTATGGTTAAAATGTTCCATAAACCAATCATCGTAACGCGAAAGGTGCCAATTGGAAAGCAAGGGGTCGTTTAGGCTTGAAACTACCGTTTGGCCGACCATAATGCCCGACATCAGTGCACTTAAAATGCCTTGCCCGGCCGCCGGATCGAGCACCCCCGCTGCGTCACCCGCGAGTAACAGCCCGGGGCATGCTAAAGGCCTAAAAACACGCCACTGCATATTAGCTGCTTTGATGGCTGCAGGCTGGTGCGATGCTGCTATTTCTTTAAAAAAAGCATCATCGCTATGGTTATCCCCAAGCTTCGTCCAGGTATAATGGCCATTGTTGCTGTACGCTTTCCATAGCCAACCGTTGCCATTAGGTTGGAAATGTGCATGGTTAGGATCGTCAACTATGTTCGATTCAACAACGCCGGTACCGGTATATGATACTAACGGGCGGCTGAACAATTCTTCTTTAAATTTTAAATGACGCCCGGCAAAACGTTTGCGGCCGCTGGCATCGATAAGGTAACTGCAGTTTAGCTGTAGGCCGTCTGACAAAATAACGCCGCTAACTGTTTCTTCATTACAAACTATATCGTTTACCCTGCATTCAAACCTTACATACACCCCAAACTCCTTTGCTTTGAGGACAGTATAATCAACAAAAAGTGATGGGGCAATATGGTGCCCTTCCCAGGTTTCGCCATCAATAGTACTCAAAGGCGAATAAGTATTACCCGTTTGTATACCAGTATAGGTGCCGTAGGATGCATAATCAATTACCCCACCTACCCCTAACCTGCGCAATAAACCAAACGCACCGGGATGCAGGCTTTGCAAAGGTTCGGGCTGATGATCTGCGATAACATTCGGTTCATTTTGTTTTTGCCCCGTTATTAATACAACTTTCAAGCCTGCCTGCACACAGGTGATGGCGGCGGCAATACCCGCAGGGCCTCCCCCAATTACTATTACATCACTTGCATCCATCCGCTTCAGGATTTCCAAACCAGTTTATCCGCCAGGGTAATTCGGTCGCCATAAATCATTGTCCAAGCCAAACCGCTTTCTGTAACCTGGCAAACATAAAGCTTCAGGCAGGCCTGTATGCGGCGTTTTTCTGCTAATTCATCTGCTACTATCGGCTTATTTTTATCGGTATTTGCAAAAACATATAAGTAACCCGGCCCGCCAAGCCCTTTATGCGCCTTAATCGCCCAGGTGTTGGTATCGCCCACTAAATTAGTGGGGATGCCCAGTCCTCTCGCGCCTTTGCTCCAGTCGTCAACCTTCTCTGCGCTTACCAGCCACAGGCCGGTTAGGCCAACCATTTTTTGTTTGTTATCGTCAATTATCTCCTGGTCGAAATTAGTTTGTGGCAACCTCTGGATACATAGCTTAAGGCATGCCATCCGCGAGCGCATTTCGGCACTGGTCAACTCCCGCAATACCGACATATCCATACGACCGTTTAACGCGTTTTGAATATAATCTGCGCAGGCCAAATCGGTAAAATTCACAAAAACATTGTTGTATAAGCGCTCTAAAAACGGGCCCTGCTCTCCGTCCCAGCCGGTGCTTTCAAAAAGGTGAAGTTCTTTGCACGCGGGCGAATCTTTATGCAAACCTATCTCCTTATCCATTAATGGCACGGCAGTTGGGTTGCGGTAATCTGTATCCAGCGAACCCTGGTACGTACGGGCTGCATCGGGCGAAGCAGCTGGCCACATGCCGTTCATGGCGGCACACAGTTTCATATCTTCTGCAAATGGCGACCCCAACCCCCGGGTGCTTAAATAGCTATCCGCTTTGGTGTAGCTACCATCGGGCTTTCTGGTATCGTTGGCATAAGTGATATCCCAACCCGGCGCAAATACGCCCGAACACACATCGGGCAGAAAACTTGTTGCACGGTAGTCGCGCCGGCTTGTTTCGCCGTAATTTGCACCCGAAATAACTTTTATGTTTTTAGTTTCCGAAAAAACAGCGGTAAAAGTATCGCCATGGGCATCAAAAGCTTGTTTTTGAGTAACCGGGTTTTGCATGGTTTGATTTGGCCGCGTGCGTTCGGCACAGAAACTGTATAGCCCGCCTTCGAAGAAATTGGTGGTATTATCCTCAAAATCAAAGCCAGCCAAATCGTAATTATCAACCAGCGGGAAAAAATCCGGCGCCGTAATAATTGAAAACGCGGGCAGGCAATTATGCAGGATATGCTCCGGCAGTAACTTACTGCTCCAGTTTTTGGTATCAACGGTTACGCAGCCGTCGCAAATGCTATCTTCAAACAAAGCAGCTAAATAATTGCCCCGCGGGTTGCGTTCCAAATGGATAAAGCCGGGCATAGCGCCATCTTTTTTAAACTTTGCATTTACAAACATAGGGGTGTTGCGCGGCACATCGTATGGGTTTTCTTCGCGGTATACTTGTTTATCCAAATCATCAAACACCAGCACTTCCTCGTTACCAACATAAGCCGTATTCTTGGCGGCGAAATAGGTATTATCCTGCTTTTTAACCGTGTAATAAGCCTGCCTGCCATTTTGCTTTGCCCAGCGCACCAAGCCACCCGGAACGGATTTAATAAGTACAGAAGAACCTGTGCCGACGCATTTTGCCAGATTTGCAGAATTTCGTGAATCTACCCTGAACGGTGGTTTATTAATGTCAAACAGGTGTTTGCCGGCAGCATCAATCGGGTTATTAAAATGATCAGCGAAGGTTTTTACAAGGATGCCCAATTTCTCATTTACGTGGTATTCGCTAAAATTTAATTCTTTGGTATCCAATAGAGTATCTCCATTGAATACTTTACGAACGGGTTGCAAAAAAGTGCGCTTTACATCTTCGCCATCCCTTGCCTTTCCCATTAAAGTAATGCCGGTTTCGCCGGTAACCTTTTTCGCCAGAAACAAGCCGAAGCGTGCCGGCGTCACGGCTATGTTTTTCACTTTAGCTGGATCGGCGGGTTTATTGGTATAACAGCGGTTAATTGTATCGTAATTCATTTCGCAATCGCCAATGCGGGATATACCTGTGCGCGAGAATACCATATCGGCGTGCAGGTGGTGCGGCGTTTTATAAGCGGGGCGGTATTCATAAGCAAATACAGCCAGCACCATGTCCTTCATTTCATCGGCGGTAAAAACCCGGAGGCCGTAAATGATGTCCTCAAGCGAATCGATATTTTCTACAGATGGGTATTTGCCACCAGCCAGGACCGGGCGCACGCGCGGGCTTGCAAGGGCGTGATAGAGCAGGCTGCCTGCGGGGTAACCGGGCTCTATTAGCTTCTCGCCAACAAAATCCTCGAAGCCTTTTGCTTTAGCAAACGTTTGGTTTTTGGTATAGCTGGCAATATCGGTATCGGCAGGGTTTATTTTTAACGCCAGGGTTTTGTTGAGGTAATCAATCCATCCATTATCCTGCATCCATTTTAGCAGCGTTTTAAATTTTACCGCTGCATCTTCGGTGAGTTGAGCCATGTTACCGTCCTCAAAGCTGATACCCTTTAAAGTGCTTGCCGGCGAAGCAAGTACATTAAATGAGGAAAGTTCGCTCAATAAAAAGGTGGTTAAAGCGGTTTTTGTGATAAAGTCCCTGCGTTTCATAATTGGGTAAGGTTAACAGTATGGGTGCAATAAATGTAGTTAAAAAGAACATTAATTGATGAGCAAGTAAGGTAAAATCAACAAAAGCCCAAAGGGTGTAAACGGCTGTTTTACAAGGTGTTTTTTAGCTGCATCGCTACCCGCTGCCCATTAAGTTAAAAGCAATACAAATGCAAGTAAAATATTAATACATAATCATTTTAAATTATTATAAATACCTGATAAGTATATAGTTAAAACACTATAGTATGTAAATTTACTGCATGGATAATTTTATGGCCGCGCGCTCGCAGATGGCATTGTCCCTCGGGTTTCACATTATATTTTCGTGCATTGGTATGGTGATGCCCTTTTTCATGGCGGTATCGCACTTTATGTACCTTAAAACCAATAACCCGGTTTACCAGAATGTAACCAAGGCCTGGAGCAAAGGCGTAGCTATTTTTTTTGCTACAGGTGCAGTGTCGGGAACGGTATTATCCTTTGAATTGGGGTTGCTTTGGCCAACTTTTATGAAACATGCAGGGCCGATATTCGGCATGCCGTTCTCATTAGAAGGCACAGCTTTCTTTATAGAGGCCATTGCTTTAGGCTTCTTTCTTTACGGATGGGGCAGGTTTAATAAATGGTTCCATTGGTTTACCGGCGTGGTGGTAGGCATCAGCGGTTTGGCATCGGGCATCCTGGTTGTTGCGGCCAACGCCTGGATGAACAGCCCTGCCGGCTTCGACCTGGTGAACGGAAAATATACCAATATCGACCCGATAAAAGCGATGTTTAACCCGGCATGGTTCTCGCAGGCGTTGCATATGTCCGTAGCGGCATTTGCAGCCACAGGGTTCGCGGTGGCAGGTGTGCATGCCTTGATGATAGTGCGGAAACGCAATGTAGATTTCCACATGCGCTCATTTCGTATTGCAGCCATATTTGGCGTGGTGGCGGCGATTTTACAACCGCTTAGCGGGGATATCTCCGCCAAGATGGTAGCCAAACGGCAGCCAGCAAAACTGGCCGCCATGGAAGCCCATTTTAAAACTGAGCCGTATTCACCGTTAATTATTGGTGGTATACCTGATATAAAAAATAAGAAAGTTGACTATGCCATCGAATTGCCCGGCATGCTTAGTTTTATGGTTTACGATGATTTTAAAACACCGGTTAAAGGGCTCGACCAAATCCCCCTTGCCGATCAACCTCCTATTGCTATAACCCATTACGCCTTTCAATTGATGGTAGGTTTGGGCATGGCAATGATGGCGTTGGGGTTTATTTACCTTATTGCGCTTGCAAAAAAGAAAAGCTGGTTTACTAAAAACTGGTTTTTAAAACTGTTTATTGCCGCTACGCCGCTTGGCTTCATCGCTGTAGAGGCTGGCTGGACGGTTACCGAAGTTGGCCGCCAACCCTGGATAATACAAAGCGTTATGCGTACTGCCGATGCGGTTACGCCTATGCCGGGTATCAGTTATTCGTTTTACTTGTTTACTGCTGTGTATTTCACGTTAAGCATCGCGGTTACATTTTTGCTTTACCGACAGATTAAAATGGTGCCGGTGCTTTACGACAAGGTTGAACCTGTTACACATTAAAATGCTAAGCTTATGATGATTTACGTGGTAATGGGTTTTTTGTGGCTGGCACTGCTACTTTATTTGGTAATGGGCGGTGCCGATTTTGGTGCAGGCATCATTGAGATGTTTACTTCTAACATCAATAAATCGCGCACCCGCAGGATCATGTACAACGCCATTGGCCCTATTTGGGAGGCAAACCATATGTGGCTGATCATTGCCATAGTGATACTTTTTGTGGGCTTCCCATTGATATATACCACTATGAGCACCTACCTGCATATCCCACTGGTCATCATGCTAATGGGTATTATTGCGCGGGGAACGGCACTCACGTTTCGTAACTACGATGCGGTGACCGACAATATGCAACGGGTTTATAATAAGATATTTGTTTATTCCAGCTTTATTACGCCTCTTTTCCTGGGTATCATTGCCGGCAGTGCAGTAAGTGGCCGTATTGACACTCAGGCAACGGATTTTTTATCTGCTTACGTTTACAGTTGGCTTAATTTATTTTCGGTGGCTATCGGCTTTTTTACGGTGGCACTTTGCGGTTTTTTGGCGGCCATTTATTTGATTGGCGAAGCAGGTGATGAAGTTGAAGCGAAGCGATTTATCCGTAAAGCCCGTTTTATGAACATTGCCACCGTGTTGGCCGGAGGCTTGGTGTTTATTGCCTCTGTTGAAGAAAAGATACCCTTGGTACAATGGGTGTTTGGCAATATTGTTGGTGTTTTAGCGGTAAGCTTTGCCAGTATTTCCTTAATTTCAATGTGGTATTTGATTGCAAAGGGTAGGCGTTTTATCATCCGCGTGCTTGCAGGCTTCCAAATGACGATGATACTGCTAACCACCACTTTCAAACATTACCCTAATATCGTTATCCTGAAAAATGGTAGTTACCTTTCTCTATTAGCCGACCACGGCGGAGACAAAGCAATTGAGGGTTTAGGCATTGCGCTACTGGTTGGCAGTTTGTTTATTTTACCCGCATTGGGCTATTTGGTCTATAGCTTTCAGCGCAAGGATAAAGGAAATGTTGTGGAACATTGAAGGAATTTCATTAACCATCACGGTGCCGATAACAAACCCAACAAATCTGTTTTGGTAAGTGATTGAAAAATAGTATCCGACGATATCAGCTTTCCTGCCAATTCTTGCTTGCTTTCCTGCAATACAATTATCTTTTCTTCGATGGTATCCGGGCATATCAACCTTACGGCTACCACGTTCCTGGTTTGTCCGATGCGATACACCCTATCAATGGCTTGATTTTCGATAGCCGGGTTCCACCACGGGTCGACAAGGTAAACGTAATCGGCAGCGGTTAAATTCAACCCGGTACCGCCGGCTTTAAGGCTTACTAAGAATACCCGCGTACTAATATTATTCTGAAAGTCATTCACTACTTCTTCGCGTTTTCGGGTTGCGCCTGTTAAGTAGGCGAAGCCGATATGGCGCTTAACAAGTTCCTTTTTTATCAGATCCAGCATCCCCACAAACTGGGAGAAAACCAATATCTTATGATTGGGCGATTTGCTTTCTATCTCCGTTATCAGCGCGTCAATTTTAGAAGATTGGTTGCCCGGAACGCGCACACCATCAAGCAATTGCGGAGAATCGCATATTTGGCGCAACTTCGTTAACCCCTTGATTACGTGCATCGAACGTTTAGGTAAATCTTCCTGGGTGGTGGCCGATATATATTCCCTAAACTCACGTTCGTAAGCTAAGTAAATGCCGCGCTGCTCCTCTTCCATGGGGCAATGCAGTACCATTTCAGTTTTTTCGGGCAGTTCGGGGGCTACCTCCTGTTTGGTGCGGCGCAGGATGAAAGGGCTTATCTTGCTATGCAATTCCTGTGCGCGTTTTCTTACTTTAAACTGATCGATAGGTACCGCGTAAATCTCTTTAAAATATTGGAGCGTGCCCAACAGCCCAGGGCAAGCAAAGGACAACTGCCCATAAAGGTCGAAGCTGTTGTTCTCTATCGGTGTGCCTGTTATGGCTATCCTGTTACGTGCCTTTAGCAGCTTTACCGCCTTATAACGCTGAGAAGTTGGATTCTTAATATTCTGTGATTCATCCAAAAACACGTAGTTGAAGGCGTAATCTTTCAGGAAATTAACATCATAAAGGATTGTGCCATATGATGTTACCACCAACTCATAATTATCAAAACCGGCTATACTTTTCGCTCTTTCCGCCCCATATATGGTATGGATTTTTAGCGATGGCGCAAATTTGGCCACCTCTGCTTGCCAGTTGAATATCAGGGAGGTAGGTACTACCAGCAGGTTTGTATTATGGGCCACTTTTGTCCTTTGCGAAAGGATAAACGCTAATATTTGGATAGTTTTGCCCAACCCCATGTCGTCAGCCAGACAACCTCCGAAGTTGAAATCATCCAGGAAATTGAGCCAGTTTAAACCTTGTTTCTGATAAGGACGCAAGGTAGTAAGCAGTGCCAAAGGCACTTCCACTTGCTGTATCGATTCGAAGTTTTCAAACTTGCGGCGGAAATCCCTTATCTCCAGCTTTACCTGCTCGTCAAGCATCTGTTTTTCAAACAGTTGCGCTATGGTTTCGTAGTTTGTTTTTGGGATACGGAGTTCATCTTCCCATATCGCGCCGACTTTAAAGTAGGCATCAAATTTTTCCAGCCATGCTTCGGGGAGGATACCCATAGTGCCATCGTCAAGCTGTACAAACTTGGTTTTGTTGCGGATAGCTTTATGCAGATGCTTAAGCGATGCCTGCCGTTTGCCAAATTTAGCAACAATATGTGCGTTGAACCAGTTGAGTCCGCTTAATATTTTAATGGTAATATTTACCTTATTGGGATTTAACTTATTGCCACTGAGTTCGTTAAAACCCAATATGGTAATACCCGCCTTGTTCCATTCTTCGAAGGCATCTAAAAACCAATTTTCATCCAAAAAACGTTTTTTTTGCAGGTAGAAGTATTGGATCTCATCGCCCGTTTGTTCCTCAAAGTAAGGGTGTTGCCGTATAATGAGGTTATTGAAATGCTTTTCGGCAGCGTCATTCCGCTGCACCAAAAACTCTTTTCCTTTTCCGTCCGGGGCGTATATCTGCGTGTCTTTACGGATGGGTATCTCCGCGTCGCCGTAACGCATTACAGGTACTATCATCACGTGCTGCCCAAAATCCGACAGGTATATGATCATCTCATTTTTATCGAAATGGTGTTTCTTTAATTGCGCCGGCGTAGCCTTCAGGATGTAAGCGTAATTCACTACCATACTCTCTTCCAGCTTGTTAAGTATCCGGTTACGGAACTCGTTAAATTGCGATTGGTGTATCAGTAAGTTCTCGCCGCCCGATTTAAACAGGTTTATAGCCCCCATCATTTGCAGATCTTTCACCAGGTAAAGCGTTTTATCCAACCTGATAAAATACCCAAAAACGGTTTCCAATGTACCTGGCGGATACCGCTCCTCGCCCAAGTGCAGTTCGCCAGATACTTCGTAGAAGTCGCCTTTTTCGTCAACTGTAAGTTGCAGCCCTTTACTGATATTCCGCAGGGTAATGGGTTGCAAAGCATTAGCTGATACTTTTTCAGAAACCTCATTATCAAGAAGATAACACTCAAGATTTAGAGGGTTTTTTACGATAGCCTTCAATCCATCGCGGTTGGATTGGCTTATTTTTGCGTCAATATTTTGCTGGAAACGGGATACCGCGGTATAGAATTTTAGCTCCAGCGGGTCGTTGGTATCCATCACCAGTTGCAGGGGCGCAAGGGGTGTTAACGGATTTTTAATACGTCCATCCTTAGCTATGGCAGCATCGTATATTTCTACAATAAGGTGCTTGTAAAACCGGTGTTGCTTAAGCACCAAAACCCTTTTAACGCCCTCACTATCAGTTGTTTTTAAAGGCAAAGCTGGTTCCGTGCTTAGCATCAAAGCTTGTTCCAGACTGCTAAGGCTGGTATTGGTAACCGCCAACAGCGACTTATTCTTAGCTTTGATAATTAGGCGATTATCCTTAAATTCAATGTCAAAATACGCATCCTGGTCAGCCTCATGAGCCAGCCCATAATCTACTGCAAATTTCCGTAATTTACTATACCTCAGTTGTTTATCAAAAAACACAAGGTAGTTTTCATTACCTATAATTTGTAGCAATGCCGAGGATTGGTGGCTGCAAAGTTTGGTTTTTGGCTGGGCGCAACCGCAATAAAGCATTACGCAATCCGGGTGTTGAATAACCTGTACATCAACAACTTGCAGGTTGTCCCGGCTGGTAAATTTAGCTTTATTTATGCCGAATTCTACCGGGTTTAACGCCTCTGTCCCCAACTCTTCATAGGCAGATACAGGCGAATGCTGCGCTATGGCAACGGCATTCAGCTCTGCGATGCTTTTATCTTTTAAGGTATAGATCCCGTGGTTTTTGGGGCCATCGGTTGGGGTAAAAGCAGTCTCCATTGGTGCCTGCAAATTACAATAATTAGGCCACAACCGCCCGGAATTGCAAAAAACACCGTAGAAAATCGGAGGTTTTTCGGTGTTTTTCTTTGAAAATCGGAGTGTTTTCGGGTGTTTTTTGGTGACTTTCTGCGCTAATTTTTTCAGTCATTTTCAAAACGTGTTTTTTGAGAAAGCGATACGCAAAATGGGCCAATCAAAAATTTGGAATGCGAAACTTGCGGCCCGGAAATAAAAAAAAGAGGCGCAAAATTTTGCGCCTCTCCGGTTGGTTTTTCTTTGAATTATTTTTGCATCACCATTACCCCATTCATCAAAATGGTACTGCCTTTTTCGGCAACGATGTTGTATACGTTTTGTACGCCGCCGGCCTGCTCGGTTTTTTGCAGCACCGTGTAGGCTTCGTACTTACCGGTCTTATCATTCAGGCAAAGTACCTGTTGGCCGGTGGAGATCTCCCCTATTTTCACATTACCTTCTTTGGTCAGCATCGGGTGGTTTGGGGTTGCTTGCAGCACCTTCGCCAGCAGGCTTACATTGGTACCCGTAGCCGTTTTGCTTTCCAGTGCCGATACCAGCACCAACTGGGTAAGCGCGTAGTTTTTGGCAGCATGTACGGTTAATTCTTTCACCCTGGTGGCGGTGGATTTTTTTGTAAGCGGGTCGATGGTGATCACCTCGTCGCCGCTTTTTACATT